>NZ_JAPJQF010000079.1:0-7694 GCF_030825285.1 Anaerotruncus massiliensis (ex Togo et al. 2026) | reverse complement strand
CATTTCTTGTCCGTACAAGAAATGGGGCCGCCCGCCGGGGCGGGACCCGGCAACTACGCCGCTCGACGAGCGGTATGTCTAAGGGGTCGCTGTCGGTCGACTACCGACAAGCTACGCCGCTCGATGAGCGGACAATCTAAAACCGCCGTCGGTCGGCCACCGACAACCTCCGCCGCTCGCCGAGCGGCAAACCCCTACAAGTCCATTGCCAAATCGCGCGCGGCCTCCAGCCATTCGCTCTTCGCGGCGTCGCCGATGTCGCCGAGGCCGGACGCCACGAGGATGCCGCGGTCCTCCCAGCCGAGATAGTCGGCCATGACCTCGTAGTTTGCGACGGCGGGCTCGAAGTCGTCCTCCTCCTCGGAGGCGCCGCAGAGGATGAGCGCGCTCTCCTTGTCCGCGAACGCCCGGCGCTTGTCGTCGCCGTGGCAGAGCGGGTAGAACCGGTCGATGACGGCCTTGAGCTGGGCGGGAAATCCAAAGTAATAGATCGGCGCGGCAAAGACGATCATGTCCGCCACATTGAGTTTGGGATAGAGCTTCTGCATGTCGTCCTGCTGGACGCAGGGCATGCCGTCCTTTTTCCAGCAGCGCTCGCACGCCTGGCAGCCCGCAATCTTCATGCCGCTGACCCGCAGGACCTCGGTCTCATGCCCCTTTTCCCGCGCCGCGGCGGCGAACGCCTCCGCGAGGACCTGGCTGTTGCCCTTTGGGCGCGGGCTCCCCACCAATACCAGGATGTTCTTTTTCATGCCACATTCCTCCGTCCGGTCAAAATGCGATGATGACGCCGCCTTCGTTCGCATACATTGTACTGATGCCGCGGGTGGGGGCGACGACGATCTCCTTGAAGTTGTAGCGGCGGGCGGCCTCCGCGCGGATGAAATGCGCCTGCCGTTCGTTGTTGCAGTGGGTGATGACGAGGGTGCGGTCGGAGAAATTGCTCCGCCGCTCGCCGATGATGTCGACCAGCCTTGTGAAAGCGCGCACCGAGCCGCGCGCCTTTTCATAGAGCTTGATTTCGCCGGCGTCCCCCATCATGATCGGACGCAGCGACATCGCGGACGCGACATAGCCGGTCAGCCTGCCCATACGGCCCGCCTTGATGAGGGTGTCGAGGTTCTCCACGATGAAATAGGTCTTCATCCCGTGGATGAACGCGGTGACCTCGCGGACGATCTCGTCGAACGCCATCCCCGCCTCGGCGCACTCCTTGATCCGGATGCCGACGGCGATCTCCCCGGCGGACGCGGAGAGGGAATCGAAGACGTGCACACGGTGGCCCGGATGCTCCGATTCGACCATCTCCCTGGCGACCATCGCGCTGTTGTAGGAGCCGCTCAGCTTGGAGGAAAGGGTGACCGCGAAGACCTCCTTCGCCTCGAGAAAGAGCCTCGCCCACACGTCGGGTGCGGGACAGGCGGATTTCGGGATGTGGCGGCTCTGCTTCATGGCCGCGAGAAACCGCGGGATGTCCATCGAATCGTCATCGACGTAGCTCACGTCGTCGAGCAGGATGGTCAGCGGCGCCGTCCGAGCGTTCAGCGGCCCGGTAAGCGCGGGAACCAGCTCGCAGCAGCTGTCGGCAACCAGTTTGTATTCCATCGTTTCAGGTCCTTTCCACCGCGGCCCCAGCGCCTCCGCCGCAATCCAAAACGGCCCCGCCGTTTTGCGGCCGCCCCGGCGGCCGGTCCGCCCGTGGCGGACGATTGCGGCGCGTGCGCGCCGCGAAATTTACAGTTAGATTTATCATACCGCAGTTTGCCCGATAAATCAATGCGCGTGTCAGGGAATGTTGTGCAAAAAGCCGCCGCCCGCTCCACTTGACAAAGGATATGGGATGGCGTATCATGTAAGCCGTGGCTAACAATTCGATTTGAAACGTCCTGCAACCGCAGGCAATGAGGGGTACATATGACACTGGATCAACTGGGCGTGGGAAACAGCGGCATCATTTTGAAGGTCGGCGGCGCGGGCGCCCTGCGCAGGCGGCTGCTCGACATGGGCCTCACCCCGAAGACGCGGGTGATGGTACGCAAAGTCGCGCCGATGGGCGACCCGATCGAACTGCACCTGCGCGGGTACGAGCTGACCCTGCGGCTCGAGGACGCGCGGGAGATCGAACTGGAAGCAGAGGAGGACGCGCAATGATCTTCGCGCTTGCGGGCAACCAGAACTGCGGCAAGACCACCCTCTTCAACCAGCTGACCGGCTCCAACCAGCACGTGGGGAACTTCCCCGGCGTGACGGTGGAGCGCAAGGAGGGGGTCGTCACCCGCGCGGGACGCAGGGCGATTCCCCGCCTGTGGCACCGGATGCGGCAGGATGAGCGGCACCGCGCGTTCCATGAGGCGGCGCGGGACAACGCGCTGCGCGAGGCGCGGGACGCCATGCGGGAGGCGCACGAGGACCGCCGCCGCCTCGGCGAGATCCGGGTCGTCGACCTGCCGGGCATCTACTCCCTCTCCCCCTATACGAACGAGGAGATCGTCACGCGTGATTTTCTGCTGGATTCCCACCCCGACGGGATCATCAACATCGTCGACGCGACCAACATCGAACGCAACCTCTATCTGACGCTCCAGCTCATCGAGCTGCACATCCCGATGGTCGTGGCGCTCAATATGATGGACGAGTTCCGCGCGAACGGCGGCACGATCAAGATCAAAAAGCTCTCGGAGGAGCTGGGGGTTCCCGTCGTGCCGATCTCGGCGGTCAAAAACGAGGGCATCGACGAGCTCATCCACGCGGCGGCCGCGACCGCCGCCGCGCGGCAGCTTCCCGCGCGGCTCGACTTCTGCTCGGGCGCGGTGCACCGCTGCATCCACGCGGTCGCCCACCTCGTCGAGGACCACGCCGAACGCATCGGCGTGCCGCCGCGCTTTGCCGCCACCAAGCTGGTGGAGGGGGACGCGCCGATGATGGAGCGGCTGGCGCTCTCGGAAAATGAGAAGGACATGGTCGAGCACAGCGTCACCGAGATGGAACAGGAGCTGGGCACCGACCGGGAGGCGGCGCTCGCCGACATGCGTTACTGCTTCATCGACGATTTGGTGCGCACCGCGGTGGTCAAGCCGGGAGAAAGCCGCGAGCACGTGCGCAGCGTGCGGATGGACGCGGTGCTCACCCACAAATATTTTGCCATCCCCATCTTCCTGGTCATCATGCTGCTCATCTTCTGGCTGACCTTCGGGGTGATCGGCAGCTTTTTGAGCGACCTGCTGTCGACGGGCATCGACGCCGTCACCGCCTCCGTCTCGTCGGCGCTCGGCGCCTACGGGCTCAACCCCGTCGTCCACTCGCTGGTCATCGACGGCGTCTTCGCGGGGGTCGGGAGCGTGCTCTCCTTCCTGCCGATCATCGTCGTGCTCTTCTT
This sequence comes from Anaerotruncus massiliensis (ex Togo et al. 2026), assembly GCF_030825285.1. NCBI lineage: Bacteria > Bacillati > Bacillota > Clostridia > Eubacteriales > Oscillospiraceae > Anaerotruncus > Anaerotruncus massiliensis (ex Togo et al. 2026). The sequence continues at coordinate 4,318 of NZ_JAPJQF010000079.1, read as the reverse complement.
TTTCCTCTCGATGCTCGAGGACAGCGGCTATATGGCGCGCGTCGCCTTCGTCATGGACAAGCTGCTGCGCAAGATCGGTCTTTCGGGCCGCTCCTTCGTGCCGATGCTCATCGGCTTCGGCTGCTCGGTGCCCGCCATCATGGCGACCCGCACCCTCTCGAGCGAGCGGGACCGCCGCATGACCATCCTGCTCACCCCCTTCATGTCCTGCAGCGCCAAGCTGCCGATCTACGCGATGTTTACCATGGCCTTCTTCCCCAGCCACCGCGCGCTCGTCATGATCTGCCTCTATGCGGGGGGCATGGCCGTCGGGGTGCTCTGCGGGCTGGTGCTCAAAAACACCGCCTTCCACGGCAAGCCGGTGCCCTTCGTCATGGAGCTGCCCAACTACCGCATGCCCAGCCCCAAGAGCGTCTTCCTGCTGCTGTGGGACAAGGCCAAGGACTTTCTGACCCGCGCCTTCACGGTGATCTTCATCGCCACGATCGTCATCTGGTTTTTACAGACCTTCGACACCCGGCTCAACGTGGTCGCCGCGGGCGGCGAGGCGAGCATGCTCGCCTCCTTCGGGCGGTTCCTTTCGCCCATCTTCGCGCCGCTCGGCTTTACCGACTGGCGCGCCTCCACCGCGCTGCTGACCGGCTTTTCCGCCAAGGAGGCGGTCGTCAGCACGCTGGCCGTGCTCACCGGCACCAATACCGCGACCCTCCCCGCCGCGCTCGCCGGCATCTTCACCCCCGCGGCGGCCGTCGCGTTCCTCACCTTTACACTGCTCTACACCCCCTGCGTCGCGGCCGTCGCGGCCGTCAAGCGGGAGCTCGGCGGCGGGCACGCGGCGGCCATGGCGGTCTGCCAGAGCGGGCTCGCGTGGGTGGTGGCGTTCTTCGTCTACCGCGCCGCCCTGCTGTTCGTCTGACGAAAGGAGTTTTCCATGCATCCGATCGATTATCTGGTTCTCGGCCTGCTCGCGTTGCTCGTGGTGCTGGCGGTGCGCTACGCGGTCCGCCACCGGGGCAGGTGCGGGGGCGGCTGCGCCGGCTGCCCCCACGCGGACGGGTGCCGCTCCCCGAGAAAGCGGGACCCCGGGCCGAAATAACGCGCCTTTATAAACCAAGGCTCCCCCACCGCGCCGGGCGCGGTGGGGGAGCCGTTCTTTTGCCCGGACGGCGCGTCCACGCTAACGGGGCGCGCGCACCCGGATCGCGCCGAGCACCCGGCCGATCGGTTCCTGGACCAGCAGGTCGGCCTGGCCGTCCATCGGCGTCGCGGACTTGTTGATGACGGCGATCTTCCCGCCGCAGTAGCGGATGAGCCCCGCCGCCGGATAGACGGCCAGCGAGGTGCCGCCGATGATCAGCAGGTCGCAGGCGGAGATCTCCCGCACCGCGCGTTCGAGGGTGCCGCCGTCGAGGCTCTCCTCGTAGAGCACCACGTCGGGCTTGACCACGCCCCCGCAGACGCACCGGGGCACCCCCTGTGACGCGAGGATGAAGCGCGCGTCGTAAAATCTGCGGCAGTCCATGCAGTAGTTCCGGTGGACCGACCCGTGCAGCTCGAGCACCTCCCTGCTGCCCGCCGCCTGGTGCAGGCCGTCGATGTTCTGGGTGATGACGGCGGAAAGCCTGCCCGCCGCCTCCATCTCGGCGAGCTTGAGGTGCGCGGGGTTCGGCTTGGCGTCGGGCGCAAGCATCTTGGCGCGGTAAAATTCATAGAATTCCTCCGGCCTGCGCGTGAAAAAGGTGTGGCTGATGATCGTTTCGGGCGGGTATTTGTACTGCTGGTTATAGAGCCCGTCCACGCTGCGGAAATCGGGGATGCCGCTTTCGGTCGAGACGCCCGCCCCGCCGAAAAAGACGATTCCGGCGCTCCTGTCGATCAATTCCTGGAGTTTTTCCGTGCCGGTCATTGAAATTCCTCCTTGTAGCATTTTGTCGAAAATCTTCTAACTGTAATATTAATTTTGGCAGAACATGCCTGATGGTCCCAGCGATTTTCCTGTCCGTCCCGCTTGTAAAGAACCCCCTGACATTAACTGTAAAACAACCCTTTAATTGTAAATATTTTCAAAAAGGGGTTGATTTTTCCTGAAAAATGTGATAGACTAATCTTGTTAAAAAATAATCAAAATTGATCAAACTCGACTTACTTCTCTCTTCCACACACACATAGATCGAAAAAAGCGGGCTGTGTCGCACAGTCCGCTTTTTTCCGCCCTTTTTTAACGGACCGCCTTGCGCAGCGCGCGGATCTCCGCCTTCGTCCGGGCGTCCACCCGGTTGGATTCCACGATCTTCTGCAGCGCCATGCGGCGGGTCTGCGGGTCGAACGCCTCCCCCTCGAGCAGGGGCAGCGTCCGCCCGGGGAACTTGACATAGCAGACGGACAGCGCCCACGCGACCGCCATTTTGACATAGTACCCCTCGTGGCGCACCGCCCGCAGAAGGGACAGGACCTCGCCGATGTACTCCTCGTCGACGTAGTAGTCCATCAGCATGACCACCGCGAAGCGAACCTCGAATTCCGCCCCGCCCGCAAAATAGGGCCGCAGGAAGGCGAGCGTCTCCGCCCGGTGCTTTTTCACCAGCTTGAGCCCGGCGCAGACGCTGTCGTTCACCGCCCAGTTGCCGATCTTGGGGATGAATTCCCGCAGGCGCCCGAACAGCTCGTCCGGCTCCATTTTCGCGCACCCGAGCACGAGTCCCTGGAGCATCGTCTCCTCGTAGGTGTCCGTTTGGGCGGCGGCGAGGTAGCCCCGCCAGTCCCCGCGGGCGAGCTCCCGCGCGAGCTGGCGCAGCGCGGGGATGCGCACGCCGAGCAGGTTTTCCACCTCGGGCACCAGCTTCTGGTGGAAGGCGCGGTAGCCGGGATCGGCCATCGCGCGCAGGCGCTCTTTCAGCGCCGCGTATTCTTCCGTCGTCACCGGGATTTCCTCCTCTCCCTCGGCGCGGTCAGCTCCCAGCTGTGGTCGATCATCCCGCGCAGCGTCTCCTCCTCCAGCCCGCCGTTTACGTCGACGGTGTTCCAGTGGGTCTTGTTCATGTGGTAGCCGGGCGTCACCTGCGGATGGACCTTGCGCCAGAATTCCGCCTGCATCGGCTCGCATTTGAGGTTCATGAGCAGCTTCCCCTCCCGCTCGAAGACCATGGCGAAAATCTTGTGGGTGCCCCGGTGGCGCAGGACCGCCCACTCGTCGCCGAACGGGTAGTCCTCATAGGCGTCCGGCCAGGTGAGGCAGAGGCCGGTCAGTTCCCGGCCGGTCATGCGCGGTACGCCATCCGCTCGGGCGTCCAGCCGTCGAGCACCGCCGCGTAGTCCGCCGCCACCGCCTTCGCGCCCGCGAGGTCGTGGTCGCGGAAGTTGCCGCACTCGGCCTCCGCCGCGCCGGGGATCTCCCCCTCGAAGCCCGCGATGAACCGGAAGGTCTCCCGCAGCAGGGAGATGACCTCCTCCTTCGGGATGCTGTCGCGGGTCAGGAAATAAAAGCCCGTGCGGCAGCCCATCGGCCCGACGTAGACGATCCCGTCGGTCCAGCGGCTGTTGCGCACATAGGTGGCGAAGAGGTGCTCGATCGTGTGCAGCGCCCCGTTTTCGAGGAAGCTGCCCGCGTTGGGGATGCACATACGCAGGTCGTAGGTAATCACGTCCCCGTCGATGCGGGAGACGTAGAGGCCCTTTTCCAGTTTGGTGTGGTCGACGCAGAAGCTGGCAATCCGGTTCATATTCAGTCCTCCAGATAATCAAGTACCGCCCGGTAGGCCTCCACGAGCCGCTCAAAGGAACAGGCGCAGTTCGCGGGGCTGGGCGAGGGCAGCGCCAGGGCCGAAAGCCCCGTGCGCGGCCGGATGTGGGTTTGGTAAAGGCCGGCGGCCCGCCTGCCCGTCGTAAAGACGGCGCGGATGTCCGCCGCCGAGAGGATCGGCGTGAGATCGTTGGCGACGGGGTTTTGGATGCTCGCGTCCGACGCGCCCTCGATGTCGCAGGAGGCGAGCACGTCCCACAGCGCGATCCCCCGCCGCAGGGCGAGCGCGCGCTTTTCCGGGACCGTTTGGGGCGCGGGCTCGTCCAGCGCCGCGGCGAGCGCCCGCCAGAAGCGGTTCTGCGGGTGGCCGTAATAGAAGCCCTGCTCCCGCGACTTGGGGGAGGGAATCGTCCCGAGGATGAGCACGCGGGAGCGCGCGTCATAGACGGGCGGGATGGTATGTACGATGTGCGCGGGCATGGCGGACGCCTCCCTTTCCGGGTGATGGGGTGCGGCTGGACTTTGCGGGGCGCGGCGGGAACGCGGGGCGGGGGCGGGATGCCCGCGCGAAGCGCGGGC
>NZ_JAPJQF010000078.1:0-7707 GCF_030825285.1 Anaerotruncus massiliensis (ex Togo et al. 2026) | reverse complement strand
CAACGCCCGTTCCGGGCGTTCACGCGCTCTGCACGCGTGCGCGGCAAAGCCGCGCAGTTTTCCGCCTCCCCGTGGGCGCTGCGCGCCACGCAAAAGCGGCCGTGCCTCCCCGGAAGCTCTTCCGGTACGGTTCCGGAGACTCGCCGGCAGAGGCATTGCGCCCGCGGCGCGGCGGCGGGCGGGATGCTGTACACCCGTCCGTTCATCCGTGGACGGGGCGCCTCCGACTTTGGCCGCAGGCCAATCGGAGGCGGCGCGGGGGTCAAGGGGATTTGGCCGCAGGCCATCCTTATAGAGAATCCGGCCCACAGGGCCGGGTCCGCGAAGCGGACTCAAGCCGGGGTCGCGGGGCGGAGCGCCCGCGAGCGGCCGTCGCGCGTAGCGCGCTCCGGGCGCAGCCCGGGAAGGCCGCCTAAGCCCCTCGCGCCCTTCTTTGGTGACTTTCTTTGGCGTAAAGAAAGTCACTCGCCGTCGGTCGACTACCGACAAACTGCGCCGCTCACTGAGCGGCAAATCTAAAACCGCCGTCGGCCGGCCACCGACAACCTCCGCCGCTCGCCGAGCGGCAAATCAGAGCTTATTGATCAGCAGAATCGAGATCAGAAGTCCATAGAGCGCGACGCCTTCGCCGAGGACGACGAAGATCAGCGCCTTACCGAACGCCTTGGGGTCCTCGGAAAACGCGCCGATCGCGGCGGGGGCGGTGGACGCGATCGCGATGCCCGCGCCCAGGCAGCTGAGTCCGGTGGCGAGCGCGGCGGCGAGATAGCCCATGCCCTGGTTGTTCTGGGCGGGGACGGTCTCGACGGCGGCAGTGTCCGGGGCCGTGTCGGGATCGGGCGTTTCGGCCGAAACGCCGACCGCCATCATGATCATCAGCAGGGTAGCGATGAGGAAAACGCCCGCGTTGGCAAGCACGCGCCTTCTGGCGCCGGAGGTGGAACCGACCTTGACGATGGGGATGAGCAGCAGGGTGGCCACGATCACCGCGGCGGTAGCAATCACAAACAACATCACAAATTACCTCCAAATTGAATTGGTATCCGCGCCCGAAGGCACAGAGACGTGTCGGATGAGAAGATCACTTCCCCGCGCCCTTTACCGTGACGGGGGAGAATGGTTTTCCGTCGCCGTCGAAATAGCGGCTGAACATCTCGTAGAACTCGAGCCTGAGCACCTGGATGCCCACGATGAGGCCCTCCATGCCCATCACGAAGAGGTTGCCGATGATGATGACCGCGGGGCTGGCGGCGTTCCCGACCATCTCGGAGAGGGTGAAGACGACCGCCATCATGCCCGCGTGGCTGAGCACGAAGCCGCCCACGCGGAGGAAGGACATCGTGTTGGAGAAAAAGCTGAGCACCACCTCGAAGAGCTCGAAGGGCGCGACCGTCAGATAGGCGCCCATGCCCTCCTCCGGCTTTGCGCCGAGTCCGCGGAGCAGGTTGCCGAGCGGCTCCTTGAGCAGGATGACCGCCAGCGGCAGAACGATGAGCAGGATGACGTAGAGGTGGGTGAAATAGTTTTTGCCCGCCAGGAACATCATGACCGCGCCGAAGAGGACCGCGCCGTAAAAGACAAGGCCCGCTACGCCGTTGGCGGAGAAAAACGCCCGTTCATAGTCGCGCTTGTGGAGGCTGACGAAGATATCCATCAGGATACAGGTGCAGATGAGCACCACGCCGAGCGCGACCGCAGCGACGAGGATGAGGTTGGTGTTTTCGGGGGCCATGACCTCGATCGGCTTGCCGGGCAGGCCCAGGACATTCGTATAGAAGGGGGTGAGCAGCTCCTCGAACCCGAACACCGACCCGTAAAGGGTACCGAAGATGCAGGAGAAGATGCCGATCCGGTTGACGACCGCGCCGATCTGGAACCGCTTGAACCTCCAGAGCAGCCACCCGCCCAGCACCAGCACCAGCCCCTGCCCGAGATCGCCGAACATGACGCCGAAGAGGAGGGAATAGGTGAAGGCCACGAAGGGGGTGGGATCGAAGTCGCCGTAGGCGGGCAGGCCGTACATCTCGACGAACATCTCGAACGGGCGGGAGAACCAGCCGTTTTTGAGCTTGGTGGGCGGCTGGAGCCGTTTGTCCGAGTCGTCCGGCTTGACCTCGACGGTCACGTCGGCAAGCAGCCGCAGGCTCTTTGCAAAGTCGTCCGCGCGGCTCTCCTCGATAAAGCCAGTGATATAGAATACGTCGATGAATTCCCGTTTCAGTACAGAGACATATTTGCGCATGTCGAACGAGTCGGAGAGGAATTTCAGCCGGGTGTAGAGCTTGTAGTAGCGGTCCCGCTGCGCGTCCACCAGCTCCTGGAACTGGTTTTTGGCCGCCGCGAGCTGCTCCCGGTTGGTGGCGATCTCCTCCCGCAGCCGCGTCAGGGCGGTCTCCGGGGTGCCGTGGATGAAGGCGGGCACCCGCATCCGCTCAAAGTAGAGGGAGGAGAAGATGTCGTCGATCTCGGGCGCGTCCTCCGCCATGCAGAAATAGGCGCCCCAGCGGTAGTCCTTCTCCGCGTCGAACGATTTGAAGATGAAGGGCTTTCCCGCATAGAAGGAGAGCTTCTGGTAGCTGTCGAGCGGCAACCTTCCGAGCCGCACCTTGATATACTTGCAGGTGAAAAGCTCGTCGAAATCGACGTCGAGCTCCGCCAGGTGGGACAGGATCAGCAGCGCGGCCTCGTCCTGATCGATCTCCCCCTGCAAAAAGTTCATCCGTTCCCGCAGAGCGCCGAGCCCCTCGGAAAAGGTCCTGTAAAAATCCTCGTAATACTGACGGCTGTGCGCCGCGACGCGGGACAGCTTGTCGCTCCGCACATATTCCGGCATGTACTTGGGGTTGAGCCCCGCCGCCACGCCCGCGTCGGTCAGCTTTTGCAGCGCGTCGGTGTAGGGATTCTCCTCCGACAGCGGCGTGAAGCCGCGGATGCCTCCCGCCGCCTGCTGCGAGGGCTCGGGATGGAAATCCCCCCTGTCCAAACAGCGTATGATGACGTCGTCGAGGCTCTTCATATCGCCGACGATGTTCACCAGCGCCAGCTTGGCAATCGACATGTGAATCCGCCCTTTCTCCGGCAGACGGGAACCGGCCCCCGCCGGTCCCCCCGGGATATTTGAAATGCCCGCCCCACCGGGGCCGGCCGGTCCTTCGCGTTTGAATCGGTCCTTCGCCTGGTCGTCCTTTACGCCTTATAGAGCAGCTTTTCGATCTTCTCGGGGGGCAGCCCGTAGCGGACCCCCTCGATGATGCGCACGATGTCCTCCGTCTCCATGCTGCGCAGCAGCATGAACGCCGTATACACCACCTCCGGGCTGGTCGAAAAACGGAGCAGCCTCCGGGTGGCGCGGTAGCGCACGCCGTCCGTCTCCCCCTCGAAGAAGCCGGTCTCCGGATCGATCCGCCGCCCGTAGGGGGTGGCGGAAAGCAGCTTCAAAAACGCCTGCGTGTCCCGCGCGCTGACCATCTCCTCGAGCTGGCGCGGCCTCAGCCGGCTGTAGAAGGGAAGCATCGTCACGCGGATGCGGTCGGCGTCCGCCTGAAAATAGGTTTTCATCCGGTAGATCGTGTTGAGGTTCATCAGCTCCGCCCGCATGGTGATCAGCTCCCGCAGCTCGGCGGAGGCCCTGCCGCGCGTCTCCCGCTTCGCCCGTTCGAGCAGCGTGGAAAAATAGCAGGTGCGCAGCGCCAGCTCATAGCGGGTGTAGCGCAGGGTGTTGCCGTCGGGCGGGTACTGCTTCTGGCAGCGGCGCAGCACCGGCTCGTAGGCCGTCCCGGCCACCGCCTCGATCACCTCGTCGAGGGAGCGCGCCCCCGCCAGCCCCAGGATGTTGAAGCTCGCGTAGGGCTGCATGAAGGTGGGCAGGGAGGCGACGAAGTCCTCCTGCTCGTCGGAGATGATATTGCGCAGGCTTGAAAGGATCAGCTCGATCTCCAGGTCCATGACGATGTACTGGTAGATGCTGTCCTTCTCGCGGACATATTTCGCGAGCCGCACGTACTGGTAAAAGAGGTCCCTGTGCAGCAGGTTCTCCAGCTGGCGGCGGTGGATCGTACTGTCCTGGACCCCCTCCAGCGCCGCGCGGTAGGGGGTCTTCTCCCGCAGGTAGGCGGAGATCTCCTGCACGTTCTGCTTGCGCAGCAGGTCGTCGTACTGGGCGGGGGAGAGCATCTGCCCGTACATGGCGCGCGCCTTGGAGATCACCGCGTTTGCATACTGCGCCACGGCGTCACCCCCCGATGCAGCGGTTCACGATTTCGGCGACCCACCGCGCGCTGTTCTTCCGGTAGTTCGCCTTCAGGCGGCCGAGCGCCTCCTCGTGGCGCGCGCGCGCCGCGGCGAGGGCCTCCTCCTTCTCCACCTGGGCCTGCTGGCGGAACTGCTCCACCTTTTCCTGCTCCCGCTCGTGGTACTGCTTCGCGAGCTCCTTTTTATAATCGTCCATGTGCGCCAGCACGCTGCGGCGCTCCTCCTCCGCCTCTTCCACAAGCCGCCGGCCGCGCTTGTCATATTCGACCAGATTCTTGATGACCCGTTCCACAGCACCATCCCTTTCGCCGGAAGATGGAAGGGGGCTAATGCCCCATTCTGATTGTTTACTAAGTGTAGTCTCATTCTTTTGCTTTTGCAAGCGGATTTTCGGTCCGCCGCGGTTTTTGCCCGCTTTCTGTGAGGCTCGAACCAAATTTCCGCGCCGGGGGCGCTATTTTTGTCAAACTTAACAATGTTTGGGACAGACACTAAGAAATTCAGGCAATATTTCCCGAGATAAAATCCCTCGATTTCCTTGATTTTCATTATACTAATTGTTATACTGTTAGTGAATATAGACAGGCACCAGTACGGCTGCCAAGTTCTGAGGGAGGATCCAAGCTATGAAAAAATTGACAGCGACCATCAGCGTGCTGCTGGTACTTGTCATGGCGCTTTCCGCGCCGGCATCGGCAATCGCGATCATCACCAGCGACACCTTCAGCACCAGCGCCAAATCGGCCGACAAGTGGGTGACCGACCGGTATGAGCCGGAGGAGTTCGACCGCTCGGACGGCAAGCTCTATCTCTCCGTGGGGCCTAAGGGCTACTACAAATACCGTTCGGACGACAAAAAGGACAAATACTACGCCCTCCAGGGTAAGAAGCTCCCGGTCGAAATGCCCTCGAGCAACACCTGGACCGCAACCGTGAAGATCAATATCGACGACAACTGGTTCTCGTCGAGCGACGGACGCCGCCGCGCCGAGTTCCGCGTCGACCTCGTGGACGGCGACGGCAACACGCTCAAAAATTCCTCGCCCGCCATCGCGCTCGTCAAGGGCGGTTCCGGCGCGCCCGTGCTCAAATATTATAACCCGAAAGCGCAGGGAAGCTGGGGCATGGCCAACCGGTTTGTCAACGGCGACAAGGAAACCGAGGACCTCACCGTGGAAGAGGGCTGGCATTCCCTGCTCATCAAGGCCAACAACGGCGTGCTCACCTACTACTTCGACGAGAAGAAGCTCGGCAACTGCACGCTGACCACCAAGGACGTCTATCCCTCCTACATCGCGCTCAACGTCTATAACTACGACCGCCCGCAGATGGTCGAGTGGGATAACGTCACCCTCTATGACGGAAGCTACCTCATCCGCCAGCTCTCCTCCGAGGCGCAGGACAAGAAGGATGAACGCCTGGAGAGCCAGTATGAGAAAAAGCGCAACAACTGGGAGGACAAGTACACCGAGTACATGTTCGACCGCAACAGCTCAAATAAAACCGTGGAAATCGATGGGAAGACCTTCGACACTGGCAAGTGGTACACCCAGAGCAAGCTCAAGAGCATGTTTAAGATTTCCGACAAGGATTGGGACAAGGAAAACGCCGAGCTGAAAAAAATCTTGGATTCTGCTAAAGGTGTCGATATCGATACCCGCGAGAAAAAAGAAATGCCCGACAGCTATTGGGACTACTGACGCGCCCCATTTGCGGCCCCTGACCGCAAATGGCCTGTGGGCGGGTCTGCCCGGCGCTTTGCGCCGGAGCGCCGCTTCGCGGCGACGCCCGCCCACGCGCGTTCACGGGCGGAGGGTCGGCGACCCTCCCCCGTGTGCCCCTACCTGATAAGTGCTTAAATGATAAAGCGGCCGCCCATTTGGGCGGCACTCATAAAACAGCATAAAGATTGTTTTCGGGAAACGGCGTAGCTTCGGCTATGCCGTTTCTCCGTTTTGCAGGTCGTAGAGCAAGGAAGCGGGGAGTATTCCCACAAGGTCATAGGAAATATCTATCTGCTGCTCTCTACGACCGCTTAACTTGTCGGGAGTGTGGACGTACACCGCCTTTACCATATCGTTCAGTACGGCGGGCGTCAGCTCGTCCAAGTCGAGATACTTCTTTACCTTGCCGATAAACCTATCAATGTTTTCTGCCTGTTCTTCCTGCTGTGTAATTTCTTCGTTCAGTTGCAACAGCTTTTCCCGCAGTTCCGTTTGTTCCTGCTCATAATCGTCAGAGAGCATTTGAAACCTACTGTCGGAGATTTTTCCGTTGGCGTTATCTTCGTAAATACGCTTGAATAGCCAGTCGAGTTCTTCAATGCGTCGTTCCCCTTGCGTGAGCTGCCGCCGTTTTGCCGCAAGCTCCTTTTTTGCTTCCGCTTTCTGCTTCGCTCCCATAGCTTTTCTAAATCGTTCCTCATGGGTAGACACACAGGCAATCACAAGCCGCATATGAGCAAGTACACCCTGCTCCAGTACAACGGCGCGGATAAAATGCGTCGGGCAGACCTCTTTCCCTTTGAGCCTTGAAGTGGAGCAAACAAAATGATCTTGCCGCGCTTCAAAGTTCTTGCTTGTGCAGTAATACAGCTTTTCCCCACAGTCTGCGCAGCGAACAATACCAGAGAACAGATTGGTCTTTCCCGTCCTTGTCGGGCGGCGTTTGTTCTTCCGCAATTCCTGCACCAGTTCCCATGTATCAGCGTCTATGATTGCTTCGTGGGTATTCTCAAAAACAAGCTGTTTTTCTTTGGGATTGTAACAGGTCTTTTTGCTCTTATACGACTGCTTGTAGGTCTTGAAGTTCACCGTATGCCCTTGATACTCTGGCCGCTCTAAAATATCGGCTATGGTGTCGCCCGTCCAGTTGTACGGATTGTCCGGCGGCGTATTCCTCGTTGCCCTGCCTGTCCGCTGAAAATGGATAGTCGGCGTTATGACTTTATCCTCTTTCAGAATCCGGGCAATCTGCGACGGCCCGTAGCCCTCTAAACAGAGAGCAAATATCCGCTTGACTACTTCGGCGGCGGCTTCGTCCACAATCCAACGCTTTTTGTTGTCGGGGTCTTTCATGTAGCCGTAAGGCGGATTGGTACAAAGATGTTCGCCTGCTTCCCCTTTGGACTTCATCACAGCGCGTATCTTCTTGCTTGTATCGCGGCAATACCACTCGTTTATGATATTCAAAAACGGGGTAAAGTCGTTTTCCTGTTGTTGTGCGCTGTCCACGCCGTTGCTGATAGCGATAAACCGCACGCCCTTTTCAGGAAAAAGAACGTCCGTATAAAGCCCCACGCGCAGATAGTCGCGTCCAAGACGGGACATATCTTTGACAATTAAGGTCGCCACTTCGCCATTTTCAATTTTCTCAACAAGTTCGTTCCAAGAGGGTCTATCGAATAATGAGGTGTGATAGCGATAGCGGCAAAAAGCTAATAAAATCAATGGTTTT
>NZ_JAPJQF010000077.1:0-7854 GCF_030825285.1 Anaerotruncus massiliensis (ex Togo et al. 2026) | reverse complement strand
GTGGCAGGGCGCCGCCGACTTTGGCCGCAGGCCAACCGGAGGCGGCGCGGGGGTCAAGGGGGCGCAGCCCCCTGCGGCTTCTTTCCCCTATTTCTTGTCCGTACAAGAAATGGGGCCGCCCGCCGGGGCGGGACCCGGCAAGCTCCGCCGCTTCCCGAGCGGCATATCTAAAGCGCCGCCACCCGCCGGGGCGAGAGCGGAAAGCTCCGCCGCTCCTCGAGCGGCAAACAAAAGGCCCACGGCAACCCCCTTGACAAAACGGTCACATGCGCTATAATAAAACCACAAAGTCTGTTTCAGGGCGGGGTGAAAGTCCCCACTGGCGGTACAGTCCGCGAACCGGCGCAAGTCGGCCGAATGGGTGCGATTCCCATACCAACGGTATAGTCCGGATGAAAGAAACGGCGTATATTCGCGGATTTTCCGCCGATATGCCCGCGCCCTTGAACCTTGGTTCAAGGGCGTTTTCAGTTCCCCGGCAGGCTCCAAACATTTTTGGAGGTATGACACATGAAAGCATCCCAGACCACCCGCAAGCTCACCACCATCGCCATGCTGGCCGCCGTATCGATCGTGCTGGTCGCGCTCATCCGCATTCCGTTTCCGCCCGCGCCCTTCCTCGAGTACGACCCTGCCGACATCCCGATCTTTATCTGTACCTTCCTCTACGGGCCGGTGGCGGGGCTCGGGCTCACGCTCGTCGTGTCGGTCATCCAGGGCACGACGGTCAGCGCGGGCAGCGGCATCATCGGCATCGTGATGCATTTTCTGGCGACGGGCGCGTTCGCGCTGCTCGCGGGCAATCTCTACCGCCTCCGCCATAACCGCGTTGGCGCGGTGGTCGCGCTGGGGGCGGGCGTCGCGGCGATGACCGTGGTGATGGTGTTCTGCAACCTCATCTTTACGCCGATCTTCATGGGTACCCCGATCGAGGCGGTCATCCCGATGCTGCTGCCGGTCATCATCCCCTTCAACCTGCTCAAGGCGGGGGTCAATGGGATCGTCACCTATTTCGTCTACAAGCCGATCGCGCGGCTGGTGAAGCATGAGCATTCCGAACAGCCCGCGTAATGCTTGACATTTTCTGGCGCATCCTGTAGAATAACAAAGACAACTGAATAGCTTTACCTTATAAAGAGCGGCGGAGGGACTGGCCCTGTGAAGCCCGGCAACCTGCATTGCAAGGTGCCAAATCCAGCGGTATGACCGAGAGATGAGGAAATGATAGCGTCCGGCATATCGCCGGGCGCTTTTTGTTTTGATTTGACAGGAATTGGCCGCAGGAAAACGCGGCCGAGTCCCCACTGTATAAGAAATATTGCGTAACAGGGGGTAAACAGGTGAAAATAGACGGAATGTGCAGAAAACTTATTTCCACGGCGCTGGCGGCGGCGCTCTGCGCGGGGGTGGCGGCGCCATCCCTCGCGGCGGGCGGCTACAACGACTTCGACGCGATCACCAGCCATGTGAATCTCAAGGTGCCCGCCCGGCTGACCCTGACCCGCCCGGAGAAGGACGTCTCCACCTCGGCGGCCGCTTACTTCATCACGGGCGGCTCCGACCCCGACGAGAAGCTGACGATGAACGGCGAGGCGGTTTCGGGCCGGGGGGCGCGCGGCAGCTTCGGCGTGCTCGTGGCGCTCCAGAAGGGGGTCAACACCTTCGTCTTCCGCAACGGCGGCCGTTCGGAGGAGATCAACATCACGCGCGGGGCGGACACCCCCGTTACGATCACCAACATCCGCGGCGCGGCACCCTCCTTTGACTGCGCGACCTACTCGGGTGAGACGATCAGCCTGCAGTGCACCGCGCCGTCGGGCGCACAGGTGACCGCGACGGTCGGCGGGCGGCAGGTGGCGCTCAAGCAGGCGGCGGCGACCGCCGTGGCGGGCGTGCCCGCGACCTTCTCCGCCAAGACGACGGCGGGCGAGGTGGACGGCACCCGCAACCTCGGCCCCGTCACCTACACGATGACCTACAAGGGCAAGACCAGCTCGGTCAAATCGGCGGGCAGCGTCTACCTGACCGGCAGCGGCAGCCGCCTGTACGTCGAGGTGAAGAACGTGGCGGCAAGCGTCTACAAGGACGCGGCGGCGAGCGCCTTCATCGAGACGGCCAAGGGGGGCGCGGTCGACTATGTGACCGAGGTGGGGAACATGTACCGCCTGTCGACGGGCGGCTGGATCCCCAAGGAGTCGGTGCAGCCGCTGGAGGAGCAGGTGAACATCCGCAACAGGGTGTCCGGCGTCTCCTTCGAGCAGGCGGGCAGCGGCGAATACTACACCTTCCACGGCACCGCAAACACGATGTTCAGGGCCTATATGGACGGGGAAAAACTCTATGTGAAGCTCTTCAACACGACCGGCATCGCGGACTATGAGGACGGCATGGCGGACGGCAGCGACCTGTTCGACGCGGTCGACGTGACGGAGGAGGACGGCGACACGGTCATGCAGTTCCTGCGGTCGGGGTCCCGGCGGCTGTGGGGCTACGACATCAGCTACGACGACGGCGACGTCATCCTCTACGCGAAATACGCGCCCCGGGTCTCGGGCGGTAGCCAGCCGCTCTCCGGCGTGACGATCGCGGTGGACGCGGGCCACGGCGGCGCCGATCCCGGCGCGATCGGCATCCCCGGCACGGGCGGCGCGATGGAGAAGGACATCACCCTCGCATCGGCGGTCGCGGTGCAAAAGCGGCTGGAGTCTCTCGGCGCGAAGGTCGTGCTCTGCCGCACGGGGGACGACGACGTGGACATGAACAAGAGGATGCAGATCACGCTCGACAACCGCGCCGACCTCTTCATCTCCCTTCACTGCAACAGCCTCGCCTACACCAAGGATATGAACACGATCGGTGGAACCGAGGTCTACTACTTCGAGCCGATCTCCAAGAGCCTCGCCTCAACCCTCTCGGCGAACGTGGCGGGCTATACCGGGCGCACCAACCGGGGCGCGAAGCAGTCCAACTACCGCGTGACCCTCAACGCCTTCGCGCCGTCGGTGCTTGTGGAGATGGGCTTTGTCACCAATCCCACGGAGTATGACAGCATGACCAGCCGCAACGGCATCTACCAGACCGCGAACGCGATCGGGGACGGCGTGCTGGCGGTGCTGGGCGTATGACGCGCGCAAGGGTTCTGGCCGGCCTGCTCGCGCTGCTGCTGGCGCTGGCCGGCTGCGCGGCGCGCGGCGGGGAGGTTCCGCCCGCGGACGCGGGACCGGCGGCGCCGGGTCCGGCGGAACCCGCCGCGCCCGGGAGCGCGCCGGAGCCGGAATCCCCTGCGGAGCCCGACTACACCGACCCGGCGGTCTGCCAGGAGATTTTTTTCGCGCCCTACGGCAACCTGATCTACGCCGAGGGCTGGGAACGCTACGAGGACCTCGGCCCGGACTCCCTCTTCCAGTTCACGGTGCAGAAAAACTACCACATCTACATGTCCAAGATCGACTACGCCGAGCGGTACGGCCCCGAATGGGCGCGCGTCGACCCGCCGGTGGACGGGGAGGGCTTTGCGGCCTATCCCGCCGAGGAGGTCGAGGCCACGGCGCTCGCCTACTTCGGTGCGCCCGCCGACTACCTGCGTACCGCCTATTCCTACGACGCGCAGAAGAACGTCTACCAGATGCGGGGCGGCGGCCTCGGCGAGGAGTGGTGGCCGCGGGTGCTCTCCGCCGAACGGGAGGGGGACCTGCTGCGCATCTCCTACGAGGTGTGGACGGAGGGTTACGCCGTCCGGGACGGCGAGGGAAACGCGTCCGAGGCTTCCGGACAGAAGGTCTATTCCGCCGTCATGACGGTGGCGCTTTTGGACGGGGGCGGCTTCCAATACCGGTCGGTGCAGGTCCTGCCGGAGGAAGCGGCGTAAAATTTGTATATTGAAGCCCGGAGGGGCTGGACGAAAGGAAGTTCGATAGAAGATGGCCAAGTACCTTTTTACCTCGGAGTCAGTAACCGAGGGACATCCCGACAAGATCTGCGACCAGATTTCCGACGCGGTGCTCGACGCGATCATCGCGAAGGACCCGCAGGCGCGCGTGGCGTGCGAGACGGCGGTGACCACCGGCATGGTGCTCATCATGGGGGAGATCTCCACCAACTGCTATGTGGACATCCCCGCCGTGGCGCGTGACGTGATCAGGGGGATCGGCTACGACCGCGCGAAATTCGGCTTTGACTATGCGACCTGCGCGGTGCTGACGAGCATCGACGAGCAGTCGGGCGACATCGCGCTCGGCGTCGACGAGGCGCTCGAGCAGAAGCAGGGCGCAGGCGACGAGGCGGATTCGACCGGCGCGGGCGACCAGGGCATGATGTTCGGCTACGCGTCGGACGACACCCCCGAATTGATGCCGATGCCGATCTCGCTGGCCCACCGGCTGGCCAAGCGGCTCTCGGAGGTCCGCCACGACGGGACGCTCCCCTACCTGCGGCCGGACGGCAAGACGCAGGTGACGGTCGAATACGAGGACGACGCGCCGGTGCGCGTCGACGCGGTGGTCATCTCCAACCAGCATTCGCCCGACGTCTCCCTCGAGCAGATCCGCGCGGACGTGATCGCGGAGGTCATCGACAAGGTGATCCCCTCCGAGCTGATGGACGACCGCACAAAGATCTACGTGAACCCCACCGGCCGGTTCGTGATCGGCGGGCCGCAGGGCGATTCGGGGCTCACCGGCCGCAAGATCATCGTCGACACCTACGGCGGCTTCGGCCGGCACGGCGGCGGCGCCTTCTCGGGCAAGGACCCGACCAAGGTGGACCGCTCGGCGGCCTACGCCGCGCGCTGGATGGCGAAGAACATCGTCGCCGCCAAGCTCGCCCGCCGCTGCGAGGTGCAGGTGGCCTACGCGATCGGCGTGGCGAACCCCGTGTCGGTCAACGTCAACACCTTCGGCACCGGCGCGGTGCCCGACGACCGGCTCGCCGAGGCGGTGACCAGGGTCTTCGACCTGCGCCCGGCGGCGATCATCCGCACCCTCGGCCTGCGCCGCCCGATCTACCGGCAGCTCGCCGCCTACGGCCACATGGGCCGCGAGGATTTGGGCGTCAGCTGGGAAAAAACCGACAAAACCGACGCGCTTTTGGCCGCCGTGAAGCAATAGGGCCCAAAACGCCTCACACAAAATCACCCCGGAACATAGGATGTTCCGAGGTGATTTTTCATGCTGCACATCCTGGGAATCGGCCTGCTGTCGGTCTTCGCCTGCATCGGGTTCATCCACGCGGCCGCGTGGCTCGCGGTGCGCCTAAGCCGGAAAGGCAACGGGGTTTACAAGGTCGTTCCGGTCGGCGGGGAAGGGAAAAATTCGGGCGACCAGATG
This sequence comes from Anaerotruncus massiliensis (ex Togo et al. 2026), assembly GCF_030825285.1. Taxonomy (NCBI): domain Bacteria; kingdom Bacillati; phylum Bacillota; class Clostridia; order Eubacteriales; family Oscillospiraceae; genus Anaerotruncus; species Anaerotruncus massiliensis (ex Togo et al. 2026). The sequence continues at coordinate 2,530 of NZ_JAPJQF010000077.1, read as the reverse complement.
TCCCTCTTCTACGCCTGCCTCCAGTGGGAATCCAACCCGAGCGGTCAAGTGCTTCTGCTTTACGACGCGGGCCTCGACGAGCGGGCGGCGCGCGACTGCGAGGAGCTCGCGCGCGGCGCGGGGGTGCGTTTCGTCCGCTCCCCGGAGGAGCTGGCGGGGCTCCTGCGCTAGGGGCCGCAGGCTCCCGGCGCGCTTGCGCTTTCCCGCGCGGACGGCTATAATGATAGCTGTAAATCTTCGCGCGGGGAGGGAAGGAACATGGAGCTTGGCGAACGCTACCGGCTGGAGGGCGGGGTGGAGACGGTCATCTTCCACAGCGGGCAGACGGGCTTTACGGTGCTCGAGCTTTCGGCCGACGGCGAGCTGGTCACCGTGGTCGGGGAGTTCGCGGGCATCGCCGTCGGCGAGACGCTCATCGTGGAGGGGGTGTACGCCACCCACCCGAAATACGGCCTCCAGCTCAAGGCGGACAAGTATGAGCGGCTGCTCCCGGCGACCGCCGCCGCCATCGCCTCCTATCTCTCCTCCGGCGCGATCAAGGGGATCGGCCCCAAGACCGCCGGGCGGCTGGTCGCGCGGTTTGGGGACGAGACGCTCACCGTGATCGAACAGAATCCGGCAAGGCTCACCGAGGTTTCCGGAATTTCGCCAAAAAAAGCGGAACAAATTTCCAATGAGTATCGAAAATTGTTTGGTATACGGACTGTAATGCTATATCTGGCGAAAATCGGCGTTCCCGCGCCCTTCGCGATCAAGGCGTGGAAGAAGTTCGGCCCCCAGGCGCAGGAGATCGTGTCGCAGAACCCCTATGTGCTCTGCTGCGAGGAGATCGGCGTGCCCTTCGAGACGGCGGACGCCGCGGCTGGCGCGGCGGGGCTCGCGCCCGACAGCTTCGAGCGGATCGCCGCGGGCATCCTGCACGTGCTGCGCCACAACAGCATGAACAACGGACACACCTGTCTGCCCGGGCCGAAGCTGCTCGAGACGGCGGCGCGGCTCGTCCAGACGGACAGCTACCACGCCGCCGACGTGCTCGAGGAGCTCGTGGCGCGCGGGGAGCTGGTGCGGCTCGATGTAAAGGGGGAGCCCTTCCTCTACGTCCCCCGCTATTACGAGGCGGAGTGCTACATCGCCTCCAAGCTCTCCCTCATGCGCGACCAGAAGGGGGAGGGCCTCACCCCCGATCTCGAGGCGGCGATCTCCGCGCTTGAGCAAAAGCAGGGGATCACCTACGCGGCGCTCCAGCGGGAGGCGATCGTCACGGCGGTCACCTCCCCCCTCATGATCCTCACCGGCGGCCCCGGTACCGGCAAGACGACGGCGATCTCGGCGATCATCCGCCTGCTCGGGCAGATGGGGGAGAAGGTGGCGCTCGCCGCGCCGACCGGGCGCGCCGCCAAGCGGATGACCGAGCTGACCGGCGTGGAGGCCAGGACGGTCCACAGGCTGCTCGAGGTCGACTTCGACGACGGCTCGGGGGTCACCAAATTCAAGCGCGGGGAGAAGAACCCGCTGCCCTGCGAGGCGGTCATCATCGACGAGACCTCGATGATGGACACGCTCCTCTTCGAGTCGCTGCTGCGCGCCGTCAAGTTCTCCTGCCGGCTCATCCTCGTCGGCGACCCCGACCAGCTGCCGTCGGTCGGCGCGGGCAACATTCTGAGCGACCTCATCGCGAGCGGCAAGCTCCCCGTCGTGCACCTGTCGGAGATCTTCCGGCAGGCGGCCAAAAGCCTCATCGTCACCAACGCGCACGCGATCGTCTCGGGGGAGGACCCGCGGCTTGACGCGCGGGACAACGACTTCTTCTTCCTGCCCGAGCAGCAGTCGGCGCGCATCTGCGCGACCGCCGCCGATCTCTGCGCGCGGCGGCTGCCCAAGAGCTACGGCTTTTCGCCGATGTGGGACATCCAGGTGATCGCGCCGACAAGGGTGGGCGCGGCGGGCACCGGGGAGCTCAACCGGGTGCTCCAGCAGGCGCTCAACCCGCCCGACGAGCGCAAAAAGGAATTTTCCTCCGGCCCCCAGACGCTGCGCGAGGGGGACAAGGTGATGCAGGTGAAGAACAACTACGACCTCCTGTGGGAAAAGGAGGACGGCGAGGAGGGACTCGGCATCTTCAACGGCGACATCGGCGTGATCGAGCTCATCAACCGCCCCTCCTCGTCGATCATCGTGCGGTTCGACGAGGGCCGCCGCGCGGAGTACTCCTTCGACATGGCGGGCGAGCTCGAGCTCGCCTACGCGATCACCGTGCACAAGAGCCAGGGCAACGAGTACGACGCGGTCATCCTGCCGCTCGCGGAGGGACGCAGCCGCATGTATTACCGGAGCCTGCTCTACACGGCGGTCACCCGCGCAAAAAAGCTGCTCATCATCCTCGGTTCGGCCTCGGCGGTGCGCACGATGGTGCAGAGCCACAAGCGGACCCGCCGCTACGCCAACCTGCGGTTTTTGCTGGGGGAGGTGTGCGATGGCTAGCCTGTGGGAGCGCGCGCTCACCCTGCTCTTCCCGCACAAATGCTTCCTC
>NZ_JAPJQF010000076.1:0-7874 GCF_030825285.1 Anaerotruncus massiliensis (ex Togo et al. 2026) | reverse complement strand
CGCCGACTTCTTGGGCGCGCAAGAAGTCGGCCCGCCTGCCGGGGCGGGACCCGGCGATTCCTGTCGCCAAAGGCGACACATCTGAAGCGCCCCGAAGGGGCGCGAAAAAAGCCTTCCGTCCCCCGGGCGGAACATCTAAGAAGAAGCCCCGCCGGGAACAGCGCGGCAAATCCAAAACCACCGCCGGGGCGGGACCCGGCTAAAACGCGCTGCCCGGCTTCGCCGGAGCGCCGCTGCGCGGCGACGCGCGTTCAAAGAGGCTTACGCCCCTTTGTATTCCCATAGAGGAACTGCCTGCGGCAGAATCTCTTACAAGGTGCGCCCTGTAGGGGCGCGAAAAAAGCCTTTGACCCCAGGACGGAAAATCGAAAACCGGAGCGCGGCGGAACGCGCTCGTGATTCTTGCCGCCCACGGGCGGCAATTCCCGTCTAAGCCCCGCCGGGAGCGGCGCGGCAAGCTCCGCCGCTCCCGAGCGGCACCTCCCCTCCTGTTTCACGTGAAACACTCCGGAGGGCAAAACCCTGCGGCGGGGCTGGGGAATTTTTGTCGCAGATTGCCCTTTTAAAGCCGCCTGATTTATGATATAATCGTAACCGTTATGAAATCAGCGGACAAGCCGGGTAAATGGAGGCAAAAATGGGCAAAATCATTGCAGTTGCGAACCAGAAAGGCGGCGTCGGAAAGACGACCAGCGCGGTCAACTTGACGGCGGCGCTCGGCGCGCGCGGATATAAGGTGCTGCTGGTCGACGTGGACCCGCAGGGGAATTCCACCTCGGGACTGGGCGTCAACAAGCGCGACCTCAAGCATTCCACCTATGATCTGATGGTCGCGACGGCGCAGCCGGCGGAGGTGCTGCGGCACACGCCGTTTGAGAATGTGGATGTCCTGCCCTCCAACATCTCGCTGGCGGGGGCGGAGATCGAGCTCGTCGAGCTGGACAACCGCGCGATGCGCCTCAAGACGGCGCTGCTGAAGGTGCGGCAGGATTACGACTTCATCTTCATCGACTGCCCGCCCTCGCTCGGCATCATCACGCTCAACGCGTTTGCCGCCTGCGACACGCTGCTAATCCCCATCCAGTGCGAATATTACGCGCTCGAGGGCCTCTCCCAACTCATGGCGACGCTGCGGCAGGTCAAGCGGCTCTACAATCCCTCGATCGATATCGAGGGGGTGCTGCTCACCATGTATGACAGCCGTCTCAATTTGACGGTGCAGGTCGTGGCGGAACTCAAAAAATACTTTCCGCAGAAGATCTACCGAACGGTGATCCCGCGTAATGTCCGGCTCTCGGAGGCGCCCAGCTTTGGGCAGCCGGTCATGTATTACGACCGTTCCTCCAAGGGGTGTGCGGCATACGACGAATTGGCTGAGGAATTCCTCAGGAAGAACCAGAGGGATAGGGGGTAAGGCATTGGCAAAGGCAAAAGGGGGACTGGGCAAGGGCCTGGAGGCGCTTTTCGCCGACAATTCCACCGACGAGGCGGCCGTCTCGACGCTGGCGGTCAGCGAGATCGAGCCCAACCGCGGGCAGCCCCGCAAGCAGTTCGACCCGGCGGCGCTCGCCGATCTGGCTGATTCCATCCGGCAGCACGGCGTGCTGCAGCCGCTCGTCGTGCGCCCGATGCCCGACGGCAGCTACCAGCTCGTCGCGGGGGAGCGCCGCTGGCGCGCCGCCCGGATGGCGGGGCTTTCCCAGGTGCCCGTCGTCATCAAGGAGCTCAGCGACAGCGAGACGATGGCGCTCGCGCTCATCGAAAACCTCCAGCGGGAGGATCTCAACGCGATTGAAGAGGCGATGGGCTACCGGGACCTCATGGAAAATTTTGGATTGACGCAGGAGCAGGTCTCCGCCAAGGTGGGCAAGTCCCGCCCGGTGGTCACCAACGCGCTGCGGCTGTTGGGCCTGCCCGAGGAGGTGCGGGGGCTCCTGTCGGAGGGGAAGCTCTCCGCCGGGCACGCACGCGCGCTGCTCTCACTGGGGGAGGAGGAGCTCATCCGGCAGGCGGCGGCGGACACGGTCAAAAAGGGCCTCTCGGTGCGGCAGGTCGAGGCGCTCGCCAAGCGGCAGAAGCAGCAAAAAGCCGCTCCCAAGCCGCAGAACGCCTGGGACCAGAGCTTTTTTGCCGAGGTGGAGCTCGCCCTCTCCCAGTGCCTCGCCCGCAAGGTGAAGGTGGAAGGGGAGAACGGCAGGGGCCGGCTGGTCATTGAATTCTACGACGAGGACGACCTGCGGTCGATCGCGTCGTCGCTGGAGAAGAGCGGGGGCTGAGTTTCCACCGGAAGGGCCCCGTGGTGTGGAAAAACCGAATTCGGAGGAGAATAGACAATGCTGGACATCAAATTTGTACGGACGAATCCCGACGTGGTCAAGGAGAACATCAAAAAGAAGTTCCAGGAGGAGAAGCTGCTGCTGGTGGACGAGGTGATCGACCTCGACCGGCGCTACCGCGAGGCCAAGACCCGCTGCGACTACCTGCGCAGCCAGCGCAACACGATCAGCAAGCAGATCGGCGGCATGATGGCCAAGGGGCAGAAGGAGGAGGCCGAGCAGGCCAAGGCGCAGGTCTCCTCGATGGCCAGGGAGCTGGCGGACCTCGAGGAGCAGGAGACGGTGCTCGAAGGGGAGATCAAAAAGCGGATGATGGTCATCCCGAACATCATCGACCCGTCGGTGCCGATCGGGAAGGACGACAGCGAAAACATCGAAGTGGAAAAGTTCGGCGAGCCGGCGGTGCCCGACTTCGAGATCCCCTACCATGTGGAGATCATGGAAAAGCTGCGCGGCATCGACCTCGACAGTGCCCGCCGCACGAGCGGAAACGGGTTCTATTACCTCTGCGGCGATATCGCGCGGCTGCACTCGGCGATCCTCTCCTACGCGCGCGACTTCATGATCGACCGGGGCTTCACCTACTACGTGCCCCCCTTCATGATCCGCAGCAACGTGGTCAACGGGGTCATGAGCTTTGCCGAGATGGAAAACATGATGTACAAGATCGAGGGGGAGGACCTCTACCTGATCGGTACGAGCGAGCATTCGATGATCGGCAAATTCATCGACACGATGCTCGAGGAGAGCCAGCTTCCCCAGACGCTGACGAGCTATTCCCCCTGCTTCCGCAAGGAGGTGGGCGCGCACGGCATCGAGGAGCGCGGCGTCTACCGCATCCACCAGTTTGAAAAGCAGGAGATGATCGTCGTCTGCAAGCCGGAGGAGAGCATGGAGTGGTTCCAAAAGCTCTGGCGGAACACGGTCGATTACTTCCGTTCCCTCGACATCCCCGTGCGCACGCTCGAGTGCTGCTCGGGCGACCTCGCGGACCTCAAGGTCAAAAGCCTCGACGTGGAGGCGTGGAGCCCCCGCCAGAAGAAATACTTCGAGGTGGGCAGCTGCTCCAACCTTGGCGACGCGCAGGCGCGCCGGCTGGGCATCCGCGTCAAAAATAAGGAGACGGGGAACTACTTCCCCCACACCCTCAACAATACGGTCGTCGCGCCGCCCCGCATGCTGATCGCGTTTTTGGAGAACAACCTGAACGCCGACGGTTCGGTGCGCATCCCGCAGCCGCTGCGGATGTACATGGGCGGCAGGGACGTCATTCGGTAAACGCGCCGCGCCGGAAGCTCCCGGCGGATAGATTGGGCGAAAACGGGAGAGACTAACATGGTAGAGACCTACAAAAAAGAAATCCTGGTGACCGAACCGGAAACCGATATCACCAAGCGGATGACGCTGTCGAACATCATGCGCCACTCCCAGCAGATGGGCAGCGAGCACATCGCGTCGATGGGCATCGACTACAACCGCATGTACCGGGACGGGATGGTTTTCCTCGTCAACAAGATGCTCATCACGATCGACCGGCGGCCCGTCTTCGGGGAGGAGCTGCTGCTGACGACGATCCCCCGCAAACCGAAGGGCGCGCAGTTCATCCGCGATACGATCTTTGAGACGCGGGCGGGGGAGAAGCTCATCGAGGTGAGCATCTCCTGGATGCTCGTGAGTCCCGACACGCACAAGATCCTGCGTCCCTCGGTGTTCGACGTCTACGGCTTCGAGATGTTCCCCAACGAGGGGGAATACATCACCGGCTACCGCATCCGGCGGCCCGAGGCGGAGACGGTCACCCACCTGCGGCAGGTCAAATACAGCGATCTCGATTACAACTTCCATGTGAACAACGCCGTCTACGCCGCCATCGTCTGCGACACCCTGCCGCTGGAGCCGCTCACCGAGCGGGAGATCGCCAGCTTCGGCATCGTCTACCAGCGGGAGGCCAAGGCCGGCGAGGTGATCGAACTGGACGTGGCCGCCCTTCCGGACGCCGCCTATTATGTCGGCGGACGGGTCGCGGAGGAACGCTGTTTTGAAGCGGAGATAAAATTCCGCTGATTGCCAAAAACACCTTGACAAACTTTCCTGTATCCAGTATAATGTAATTCGCTCGCTTGTACATTTTGTATCGGCGGCGGATATGGCGGTATAGCTCAGCTGGCTAGAGCATTCGGTTCATACCCGAAGTGTCACCGGTTCGAATCCAGTTACCGCTACCATTCGCTCGAGCCTCACCGAGAGGTGAGGCTCGACTTATCCGGCCTGTTCGTCAAGTGGTTAAGACACCGCCCTTTCACGGCGGGTTCACGGGTTCGAATCCCGTACAGGTCACCAAAAAGGCGGCGGAGTCCTAAAGGACTCCGCCGCCTTTTTGGTGTACGGAATATAAACGGGCAGGCAATGAGCCGAGACGAAACCAGAGCAGGAACGCGGGATGCGTCTAAAATGACGCCTCGTCCCCGGCGTCGAAGAGCGCGACCACCCCGTCCCAGTCGAGATTGCGGATGTGATGGCGGAACCGCCCCTCCGCGCGGGTGGAGACCTTCAGGTCGCATTTGCGGTCGCCGCGCTGGAGGATGCTCTGCCGGACGTTGACAAGCGCGATTTTATCGAACGGAAATACAACGGTGTGTAGATAATACCGATTAGAATAACGAAGAGTATAACAATCTCCGTCACGGGAAACGCCCGAAGAGAGAAAATCCAGAATCCGGACGCCCAAAAACCAGAGAGCGGGCAGGGAGAGCATGAACCCGGCGAATCCGATCAGACCCGTCCACTTGGGCAGCAGCCAGCAGGCGACGACCGTGCCGGCGGGAATCAGCACGCAGGGCCAGAAGGGATCGATCAGGAACTTGAAGATGGCCCCGAGGTTGGGTTTGAGGGTGCGTTCGGAAACGGTGTACTCGGGCAGCAGGCGGGAGAGTTGTTCGCGGGTCTTTCCGCGGCTGGAAAAGGGAATGACGGCCGAGATGTCCGATTTGTCCTTATTGAAGCCGATCGCGTTGAGGAAGACCGAATAGCGCCCGAGCAGGCGGGTCAAAAGGCTCTGCCGGATGTCGACGAAGCTGATGTCGCGGGCGCGCAGGAAATATTCCTTTTCCACAAGCACGCCGCCGCTGACGTGGAGGGAGTCCCCGACGCGGAGGGTGCAGAGATTCTTGGTTTGCAGCAGGTTGAGCAGGAATGCGGCGAGCCATCCGACGAGCAGCGCGATCGCGACGCCCGCCGCGATGGGCGGAAGTCCGAACGCGACACGGCGGGAGAGCTCCTCAAAGGTGGCCAGCATCAGGTCGGCCAGCTCCTGCCCGAGGATCTGGCCCGCCTGGGAGATAAAGGTCGAGATAAACACAATGCCGAGGAAGGAGTTGGAGGTAAAGAGGGAGAGGAACACGACGCCGGAGATCCGGGGGCGGTAGGCGGCGTGGACCTCGTCGGCGGATTCCTCCGGAACGCCCCGGCAGAGGGACAAAATCCGCGCGGCCTCGCGCTCTCCGACATAGAAGGAGACGTCGGCCTTGTTGGCGCCGCGGGCGATCGTGTCCACCCGCAGGCGCGCGACCTTCAGCGGCCGCAGCCAGAAGGGACGCATCACCGCGCAGGTGCAGATCCGGTCGACGGGAATGAAGGTTTCACGCTTAAAAAATATACCAGAAGTATAAAATATGCCACATTCATCCATATAGTATTTGAAACAATCCCACTTTTTCCAGGCGAGCAGGAAGATCAGCAGAACGGTCAGGATGTCCATCCACGCGCCCGAAATCCACGAAAGCAGGTCGCCCGTCAGCGCGGAGAGGAACCCGCGCGCCAGCGGGATGATCAGGAGGAAGAGGAAGCGGTAGAGAAAGGTCAGTATGGAAAAGGGATGGGCGTGGACGGCGGCGGCCTTACGCATCGGGGGGGCCTCCTTCCTCGTCGGCGGGGGTGAGGAAGGCTTGCAGGCGGTCGGCGTCCGCCGGCGGCAGGCCGGGGATGTAGACCGAGCTGCCCGCCGCATAGACAAAGAGGGAGCAGACCCCGAAGAGCCGCTCGAGCGGGGAGGAGGCGACGGTCGCGTACTGGATGCTTGTTAAGGGAACCGCCTTTACACGCGTATAGATGACGCCGCAGTGGATGAGCAGGCAGCGGCGGTTGAAGCCATAGGAGAGCTTGCGGTATTTGATGGGATAATAGAATATGTAGAAATAGAGAAAAGCCGCCATCCAGGCAGCGGTAAAAAGCCACCACACCCAGTTGATGCGGGGCGCGAAGAAGGCGGAAAAAAAGGAGGGCACAAGCGCCACGAGGAGCAGGCGGATGCGCCACACCGTGAGGATTTGCAGGTCGGGTTTCTTTTGAACCATGGGCGGACTCCATCCCGGCTTTTGGCAAAAAGCCTGAGCAAACAGATTTTTTTCCGGCGGCAGAACCCACCGCAGGAAAAGCGATACCTATATTATAATGGAAACGGCAGGGAAAAAACATCCCCTGCCGCAAATAATGAAATACTATCAGTAATATTGATAATAAAATATACTGAATCAGCTGCAGAACAGGTGGGCGCCGATCCGTTTGATCACCGGCCGGGTACGGATCCACTTGTTGGAGGTCTTGTCGGGATTATAATAGTAGAGCGCGCCGCCCGACGGGTCGGACCCCGCCAGCGCCTCGCGCGCGGCCTTGCGCGCCGATTCGGCGACCGCCACGTTGATCTGCCCGTCGGTGATCGCGGTGAAGGCGCCCGGCTGGTAGACGACGCCCGGGAGGGTATCGGGGAAGGAGGGGTGCTCCACCCGGTTGAGCACCACCGCGCCCACGGCGACCTGCCCTTCAAACGGTTCGCCCCGCGCCTCGGCCGAAATAATATTGGCCAGCAGTGCGATGTCGCTGTCCGAATAGCCGCCGCTGCCGCTTGTCTGCTGGGAGCTGTAGATCCCCATGGCCCGGAGGGTCGCATTGCCCGCGATCCCGTCGACGGCAAGGCCGTTTTTCCGTTGGAAGTCCATGACCGCCTTTTTCGTCTGCACACCGAAAATGCCGTCGACCTCGCCGAAATAATAGCCCCAGTTTTTGAGCTTCTGCTGGATCTGGCGCACCTCGTTGCCGCGCGAGCCCTGTTTGGAGAGGACGTCGGTCGTCTGCCACATGCGCGCGGCGAAGACCCCCAGGGCGATCAGCAGCAAAAGGGCGAAGGAAAACGAGATGGTGCGGATGAGCAGCACCGGCCGCGCATCGGCGCCGTGTTCTTTCGACATGATGAAAACCTCCTTGCAGGCACGGAAAACGTCCGCGCCGCGGTTAGTTGCAGTATGTGCGCCGCGGGCCGGAATATGCGTGCGCGGGAGGAAGAAGGGGCGCGGGAAGAGACCGCGCAGGGGCTTTTACGGGAAATTTGCGATTTTTGAAAAAAACTTTGACAAACCAGTTGACATCCCCGTTGTTCTATGGTATTATAACAAAGCTGTCCCGTGAGTCACATCCACAATTTGGACGGCACAGCACCTTGAAAAATGAACAACGAGAGAAGAGAAACGAGGAACCCAAGACGAA
>NZ_JAPJQF010000075.1:0-7954 GCF_030825285.1 Anaerotruncus massiliensis (ex Togo et al. 2026) | reverse complement strand
GCGAGACATAATCCTCGGAAAGCTCGAGCTCACCCCCCTCGAGCAGCGTGCCCGCGGGCGCGAGGCTGCCCGAAACGTCGGTGTCGAGCCGGGAGATAAAATCGGCGGCGTCGCGGCGCAATTCGTAGTCGGCGGCGGAGACGTCGGTGTCCACGAGGTTGACCGCGAGCTTGAAGAGCCCGGAGGAGAGCTTTTCGCCGGCCGCGTCGAGGTTCTGGTTGACGATGGCGGCCGCGAGGTCCCCGAGCAGCTCGCTTTTGCCGAGCGCGCCGCCCTCGAAGACGGGGCAGGAAAAGACGTCGGCCACGTCCTGCGCGTCGAGGCGGCGTTCCCCGGCGGGGATGTTGATCGAGTAGCCGTCCCGTTCATAGGAGATCGCGTAGGGGAGGGTGAAGACGACGGTGCCCGTCTTCTGCGCGATGCGGATGAAGATGTCGCGCGAGAGGGCGGCGTACCGGTCGACGGTGATGCCCAGACGCTCGGAGAGCGCCTCGCGGACGGAGACGCCGCCCCCGCGCTCCCACGCCTCCGAAAGGGTGAGGCGTTCGCCGCCGAGGGTCACGAGCGTCTCGGGGGGAAGCATCGCGAGGGGCACCTGCCCGTACTGAGGATTGAAGCGGATGAGGAGGAAATCGCCAGCGCTCCCGTCCTGCGCCCTGCCGACGACCACCATGGTCAGCGCGTCGCCGGCCACCGGCCGGTAGGAGATCTCGGGCGGGTCGTCGCGGCTGTTCTGGCGGGGCATCGACGGCTGCACCGCCATAACCGTCAGCACCATGATGAAGGCGAGCAGCATGAGCGTCAGCGTGAACGCCAGCAAAAAGGAGCGCCATTTGTTTTCTTCCCGCAAAGGAAATCCCCCCTGTCTACCCAGTAGGATTGGCAGGATTGTACACCGCTTATTCATTGCGCGGGCGGCTTTGATGTGTTAAAATGAGGGACAGAACCTGTTCCGCCGCCGATGACGCGCGCGGTTGATTGAGAAAATATACAGGAGGTAATTTCATGATAAAACTTTACGAAACCGGGGCATATTATGCGGACGGCAAGCTGATCCCCGACGACGGACATGCCGCCGAAGCGCTGGCGGCGATGGGCAGGGCCGTCCCGAAGGAGGAGGCGCGCAAGCGGACGATCGCGTATTCGATCCTTGAGGCGCACAACACGAGCGGCAATATGGATGATCTGAAGATCAAATTCGACGCGATGGCCTCCCACGACATCACCTACGTGGGCATTGTCCAGACGGCGCGCGCGTCGGGGCTCGAGAGGTTCCCGCTGCCCTACGTGCTCACCAACTGCCACAATTCCCTCTGCGCGGTGGGCGGCACGATCAACGAGGACGACCACATGTTCGGACTCTCCGCCGCCAAGAAGTACGGCGGCATCTACGTCCCGGCCCACCAGGCGGTCATCCACCAGTACATGCGCGAGATGATAAGCGGCTGCGGAAAGATGATCCTCGGCTCGGACAGCCACACGCGCTACGGCGCGCTCGGCACGATGGCGGTCGGCGAGGGCGGCCCCGAGCTCGTCAAGCAGCTGCTCTGCCGCACCTATGACATCAAACGCCCGCAGGTGGTCGCCGTCTACCTGACCGGCAGGCCCCACAGAGGGGTCGGCCCGCAGGACGTCGCGCTGGCGATCATCGGCGCGGTGTTCAAAAAGGGCTATGTGAAGAACAAGGTCATGGAGTTCATCGGCGACGGCATCGCCAACCTGAACGTCGAATACCGCAACGGCATCGACGTCATGACCACCGAGACGACCTGCCTCTCCTCCGTGTGGGCGACCGACGGACAGGTGGAGGACTACTTTGAGATCCACGGCCGCAAAGAGGCGTATAAACGGCTCGCCCCGGGCGACGCGGCCTATTACGACGGGGTCGTCCACGTCGACCTCTCGACCGTCAAGCCGATGATCGCGATGCCCTTCCACCCCTCCAACGCCTATGAGATCGACGAATTGAACGCCAACCTCATGGACATCCTCGCCGAGGTGGAACGGGAGGGCGCCAAGTCGATCGACAACCCCGCCATTCATTTCACCCTGCGCGACAAGGTGAAGGACGGCCGCCTGCTCGTCGACCAGGGGGTCATCGCCGGCTGTGCGGGCGGCACCTACGACAACATCTGCGACGCGGCGGATATCCTGGCGGGCCATTCGATCGGCGCGGACGAGTTTTCGCTGTCGGTCTACCCGTCGAGCCAGCCGGTCTTCATCAGCCTCGTGGAGAACGGCGCGATCGCAAAGCTCATGCAGACGGGCGCCACGGTGCGCACCGCCTTCTGCGGCCCCTGCTTCGGCGCGGGCGACGTGCCCGCCAACGGCGGCCTCTCGATCCGCCACAGCACCCGCAACTTCCCCAACCGCGAGGGCTCCAAGCCGGGGAACGGCCAGATCGCGTCGGTCGCGCTGATGGACGCGCGCTCGATCGCGGCCACTGCGCTCAACCACGGCGTCCTCACCCCGGCCACCGACCTCGATATCGGCTTCACCAAGCCCAAGTACGTCTTCCACGGCGAGGTCTACGACAACCGCGTCTATGACGGCGTGGGCCGCGCGCAGCCCGAGCTGCCCCTCAAGTTCGGCCCGAACATCGCCGACTGGCCGGAGATGTCCCCGCTGACCGAGCACCTGCTGCTCGACGTGGACGCCTTCATCACCGACCCGGTCACCACCACCGACGAGCTGATCCCGTCGGGCGAGACCTCCTCCTACCGCTCCAACCCGCTCAAGCTGGCGGAATTCACCCTCTCCCGCAAGGACCCGGCGTACGTCGGGGCCGCGAAGAACTCCCAGAAGTGGGAGACGCTCCGCCGCGAGAAGGGCACCGCCTTCGACGACCGGTCGCCCGACTGCCCGATCCACAGGATCCGCGCGATCGACGGCTTCCAGGAGGTCGACGGCGGGACGATCGGCTGCGGCTCCCTCGTCTACGCGGTCAAGCCGGGCGACGGCTCGGCGCGCGAGCAGGCCGCCTCCTGCCAGAAGGTGCTGGGCGGCTGGGCCAACATCGCCCGGGAGTACGCCACCAAGCGCTACCGCTCCAACCTCATCAACTGGGGCATGCTGCCCTTCGTGGTTTCCGGCGAGCCGCCCTTCGCGAAATATGACGCGGTCTTCATCCCCAACATCCGCCGCGCGGTCGCGGAGAAGCAGGCGGAGATCACCGCCTACGCCTTCACCGGGGAGGGGACGAAGCCCTTCACCCTCACGCTCGGCGATTTGACCGACGACGAGCGGGACATCATCCTCGCGGGCTGCCTCATCAACTACTACCGCGCGCAGAACTAAGGAGGGACCCGTATGTTCCGGAATCCGGCGAGCTTCCTGAAGGCGTTCTTCGGCTTTTTCACGGCGTTCGGCGCGGTGTTCCTCGCGATCGGCCTGGGCGTCGGCTTCACCGCGCCGGACGGGATCATTTTCCTGCTGGCCTTCGGGCTGGTGGGGCTGACCTTCCTGCTCGTGGGCGTCATCGGCCTCGCGGTGCTCGCGCGCAAGGCGCGCCTGCGCCGCTGGCTGCTCGAAAACGGCCGCGCGCTCAACGCGGATTACGACGGCTGCGGGCTTCAGACCTCGCTGGAGATGAACGGCAGGCACCCCTATGTGGTGCACTGCCACTATACCGACTCCGCCACCCGCACGATCTACAACTTCCGCAGCGAGGGCCTGTGGTTCAACCCCGCGTCCCTGCTGGAGGGCCGCCGCACCGTCCGGGTGCTCGTGCACCCCGACGACTACCGCAAATATTACGTCGACCTCGGCGACCTCACCAACGGCTACAAGGTCGTGGGGTAGCCGGAGCCAAAATGCATCAGGCGCCTTTCCCGCGCAGACAAAAAAGAGACCGCCGCCGGCGGTCTCTTTTTATTGCGGCTTACGCGGGAGCGCGTACCTCTCCGGATGCACTTCCGATACGGTACCGGGGGCTTGCCGGCAAGCTCCGCCGCTCCCCGAGCGGCGGCCCCCGGCCTCACATCTGGAACTGGAAGGTATCGGTCGTCCCCTGGTAGGTGCGGTAGAAGACGGGGTTGTCGTGCGCCCGCTCGATGTCGCCGAAGTCCGCGCCGTCCTTGAGGAAGTGGATTTTGAAGTTGAGCGGGTAGGGGGGCTCGGCAAAGATCTCGTCGATGAGGTAGCTGGCCTCAAAGGCGATCGTATCGAACATGTCCTCATCGGACGCGCCGCCGGAGGGCAGGTCGATCGTCAGCTCGACGTTGAAGGAGCCGTCGGACGCGTCGGTGACGGTGGTCGCTTTGGTGGCCTCGGCGTACTCGCCGGGCATCTTTTCCGTGAGGAAATCGGTGACCTTCCGGGTCTTGGAGCTGCCGCAGGCGGCGAGGGAGAGGACGAGCGCCAGCGCGAGCGCGAGCGCCGCGATGCGTTTGACATGGTTCATGAGAAGCGTCTCCTTTACATAAAAACGCGGGACGCGTTGGCGTCCCGCGCTCAGTTTCTGTCTGCGATCAGAGGGTGCCGAGCTCGACGGAGGTGATCACGACGTCCTCGGTGGGCTTGTGGTCCGCGTCGGTGGGGACGGCCGCGATCTTCTCAACGACGTCCATGCCCTCGATGACCTGGCCGAAGACGGTGTCGCGCGCGTCGTAATTGGGCACGCCGCCGACCTCGAGGTACTTCTGGATGACCTTCTCGGGGAAGCCGCCGTCGAACATCTTGTCGCCGAGCTCATCGGTGATGCGGGAGTTCTGGACGATGAAGAAGCGGCTGCCGTTCTGGCCGGGGGTGCCGCCGTTATCCATGGCGACGGCGCCGTTGAAGTGCCAGAGGTTGAGGCTGTACTCGTCCTCAAACGGCTCGCCCGAGGCGCTTTCGCCGCCGCTGCCGTTGTTGTCGGGATCACCGGTCGCGACGTGGACGCTCGGCACGGCGCTGTAGACTTTCAGCCCGTTGTAATAGCCCTTTTCCACGAGGGCCTGGAAGTTCTCAACAGCCTTGGGGGCCTCCTTGGGGAAGAGCACCATCTTGATGTCGCCGAGGGACGTTTTGATGGTCGCGATGGGGGAACCGGCCTCCGGCGTGTTGAACTGGACCAGGTCGATGGCGGATTCATCGATCTCCATGTTGTGGGCGTAGATCTCGGCAGCGGTTTCCGGCATGCTTTCCGGTCCGCTGGTCTCCCCGGACGGGGCGCCGGACTCGGGGGAGGGCTCCTCCGATTTTTTGCAGCCAACCATCAGCGTGGAAAGCATCAGAACCACGCAGAGCAGCAGGGCGATTTTTTTCATAATGATGTTACCTCCATGGTTTTATACAGATCTTCCGAAGGACATGGATTGCTCTTCATATTTTACCACATAATCCGCCAAAATCAATCTCCCTGCAGGATATTCATAGTAAGTTTACGTTTTGGCAATGAATCGGCGGGCGAGGCCGCGGGGCATGCAAAAGCGGCGCCGATGATTACCGGCGCCGCTTGATTTTTTTGACATGTGGCCTGCCGCGATCCCTTCCCACAGCCTCTTTCGGCCGTGGCGGGCCGTGGCCTGCCGCTCTGTTGGAACCTCGTACATCTATATGCAAGTAACACTCGAAAACATTCGCTGCGGTTACGATCACAGCTTTTGGACCTTCTTTACGATCCGGTTTTGATTGCCCTTATGCAGTTCGATGACGCAGAATCCATGCTCAGTTCTGGAATATGACCCTTTGCTGCTCAACCGTAAAGGATGCCTGCAACAATGCCTGGGTTCCCTGGACTGAACGTTATTTGATTGTAGGTCGAATCATTCACATTGCCGGCGTTTCCGAAGCCCTTCACTCGACCCCGGCGGCGCCGGTGGGATTTTGCCTGGTGCGGTTGCTTTGATAGGATGCGTGCGGTAAACCCGTTTTACGATTGGGACCTGGAATCACAGATTATTTGTCTTGCGCGGAATGAACTCGCCTCTTACGATTGAGCATCTTCCTTTCGGGATTCCCTGAAGGGATCTCTCACAAGCACCAAATTCAAGTTGTTTTCAGATTTACAGATTTTACTCCGGATCATCTTTGAAAATCGACAGAAACTGTGATTGCAGCTGTCCTGAAAACTGCTCCTAGGAAAGCCTGCCCTTGGGCGAACAGTCCCTCAATGCAAATGAGAAACTGTGTGCTTCATCGTACATCGGAACCACCGCCTTTCTATGAATATTGGTATCATGTTCCTCTCTTCTGTATCTATATTATAAGCAATTTGTTGGGGAATGTCAATATGATTTTTTCAAGATTGAAAAGAAAATATATACAACTTGTACACAATGAAAACCATTTGACATTTGCTTCCCAATGGATTATCATGTTATCAAACAGGGATGACAACCGGGCCTTCCGCCCGATTTTTGAGGGGGAATCCACCCCCGGAAAAGGAGAACGGTTTCTATGGCAAACGAAGAGTTCGGCGCCGATCTGATCACGCTGGTTGACGATGAGGGCCACGAGCATGAATTCGAGATCGTCGACACCCTCGAGCTCGGCGAGCAGCACTATGTGGCGCTGGTCGCGGACTGCGGCGAAGAGGACTGTGACTGCGAGGACGACGGCGAGTTGGTGATCCTCAAATCGGTCATGGAGGGCGAGGAGGAGTTCCTCGAGGCGATCGAGGACGAGGCCGAGTTCGATCAGGTCGCGGCGATCTTTATGGAGCGCCTGTCCGACAGCTTCGAGTTTACCGGCGGCGAGGACGGGGAAAACTAATGCCGTAACTCCCTGCCGTACCCGACAGTTCTGCCCTTTATACTCCAACAACTGTACTTTGGGAGTTCCTTTCCGCGTGCGGAGTGCAGACCTCCCCATCTCACGATGGGACGAAGGGAGCTGGAAACACGCGATCGGGCGTACCCACTCTTGTCTAACGACGGGGGTTTACAGCTGGCAGGACATCGATACGGCGGGGTTTTTACATGTAAAGAACGGGCGCCTTCCAGTTTTGGAAGGCGCCCGTTTTTTGGTTCCTCTAAAGTCCCAACAGGTCGCGGACCGCCCGGGAGGCGAGCAGGAACCCGGCCGCGGGCGGCACGAACGCGATGCTTCCCGGCGCGTGCCTTCCGTGCTCCCCGGGGCAGACGGCTTTGGCGGGCTCCTCGACCGAATAGAGCACCGTCTGGCGGGCCACGCCGCGCCGTTTCAGCTCCCGACGCATCACCCGCGCGAGCCCGCAGCCGCAGCCGGCCGTGTCCGCGATGTCGCCGATGCGCAGCGCGCCGGGGTCGAGCCGGTTGCCGGTGCCCAGGCACATGTAGAGCGGGACCCCGCGCCGGGCGCAGGCCTCCGCGAGATGCAGCTTGGCGGTCACCGTGTCGATGCAGTCGAGCACGAAATCGGGTCTCCAGTCAAAGAGAAAGCCGCTGTTGTCCGGCAGGTAGAATTCGTACGCGGCGGTAAAATCCCCCGCAGGGTGGATTGAACCCAGTCGGCGCAGCTCGGCGTCCGCCTTGCGCATTCCGACCGCGTCGCGGGTCGCCACGAGCTGACGGTTGAGGTTCGTCTCGTCCACCGTGTCGTGGTCGACGAGCAGCAGGTGTCCGACCCCCGCGCGGCAGAGCGCCTCCGCCGCCGCCGAGCCGACGCCCCCGAGCCCGAGCACTGCTCCCCGCGCGCCCGCCAGGCGCGCGGTGTTCTCCTCCCCGATCAGCAGCGCGGTGCGCGCGAGCCAGTTTTCCATTGCAGCACATCCTTTTTGTTTTTGCCGCGCATCGAGCGGCGGAGGATGTCGGTGGCCGGCCGACAGCGGTCCTTAGGCATACCGCTCAGTGAGCGGTGTAGTTTGCCGGGTCCCGCCCTGGGGTGGTTTTAGATATTCCGCCCGGGGGACGGAGGGCCTGTCGGTAGTCGACCGACAGCGAGTTCCTTTCTTGCTTCCCCAAGAAAGGAACCAAAGAAGGGCACGAGGGGCTTCGCCCCTGCGACCCCAACGCCGCCTCCGGTTGGCCTTCGGCCAAAGTCGGCGGCGCCC
>NZ_JAPJQF010000074.1:0-8538 GCF_030825285.1 Anaerotruncus massiliensis (ex Togo et al. 2026) | reverse complement strand
GACTTCTTGGGCGCGCAAGAAGTCGGCCCGCCTGCCGGGGCGGGACCCGGCAATCCATGCCGCCGAAGGCGGCTCCCCTAAAGCGTCCCGAAGGGATGCGATAAAAGTCCCCTCAACTTCTGGGCGGGCTAAACATCCTCATCAGACATGAGGTGAATTCCCTGCCGGATGCCGTCGCGATAGGCTTTCTCGCTCTCCAGTTCGGATAAGAGGTTTAGGTCGTCGATGATGCGCAGAAGCAGTTTTCGGCTTGGCTTGTCAAGTGCCTGTCGAAGCAGCTGCTCGTTACAGGACAGGCGGCATTTAATGCGGTTGCGATCCAAAGCTGTCACCTCCAACAGGATTGTAACAGAAATATGAGTTCCCGTTAGGGGAAAATCGACCTATTTAAAAGGCCCGCCATCGGCGGGCCTTTTGCTATTTCTGTTTTCGATCTCTTAGCTTTTGCAAGATTTTGGGGCTGAAGATCATGCCGCAGACGCCGATCGCGGCGGCGATGCAAAATATGACGGTGGATTTCCGGTAATCACCCTCGATGAGGGTGCCGCTCGCGAAGGTGTCGCATAAAATCATCGGGGCGCGCGCGGCCATTGAAATCAGGATGAAGCGTTTGAAGTCGAGCGGGGTGAGGGCGGCGAGATAGGTGAAGACGTCCTTGGGCATCGCGGGGATGAGGTAGAGGATAAAGACGATCTTCCCCAGCTTGCCGGCGTCCCGCAGGAAGGAGAGCTTCTCCTGCTCTTTCCTGGGGAACATCCGGTCGACGACGGGCTGGCCGTACCGCTTGACGGCGAGGAAGACAATCGTACTGCCGATGAAAATCCCGGCCAGGCAGACGAACAGGCCGCCGAACGCCCCATAGGTGAGTCCCGCCGCGATCTGGATGGGCAGTGCGGGGATGACGCCCGAAACCACCTGCACCGTCTGGATCCCGATGAGCGCCAGCACGCCGAGCATGCCGAAGGATTGCAGCTTCTCCTGAAAGCGGGCCATGTTCTCCGGCTCCATAAGGCCCTTGATCACCGGGTAGTACCGCCAGGTCAGATAGAGGAGCGCGCCCACGACGGCCACGGCGGCGACCGCCGTGAGCCGCCACTTCCAGCGGCCCTTTTTCTGCTCGGCCATCGCGGTTCGCATCCTTTCTTCTGGTTTTGCCTCGCCGCTCCCACAAGGAAGCGGAAAACTGCGCGGCGCGCCGCCCGGGGAAGGTCGTATCTCCCCGGACGCACCGGTAAGAGCGTTCCGGAGGCTCTTCGGCAGAGGCGTCGAGGCGCACGTCAGTTGCGGCCCCTGACCGCAACTGACCCCGCGTTTTCACAAGCAAAAGCGCGTGCTGCGGCACTTGTCGTTGGGAGTATGCCTCCCCGTGCGCACGCCCGGTACGGCTCCTGAGGCTCTCGGGCAGAGGCGTTGCGCCTGCGGCGCGGCGGCTGATGGGTTGCTGTAGACTGGTCCTTCGATCCGTGGTGCGGGGCCGCGACCTTTAAGGCCGCAGGCCGTCGCGGCCTGGGGGTCAAGGATTTGGCCGTAGGCCAACCTTATAGAGAATCCGGCCCGCAGGGCCGGGTCCGCGTAGCGGACTCAAGCCGGGGGCGCGGGGCGGAGCGCCCGCGACTGCGGTCCGCAGACCGCGTTTCGGAGGCCAACCGCCGAAGGCGGCTCTTAGGCCGGAGATCGGCCGTCGCGCATAGCGCGCTCCGGGCGCAGCCCAGGCAGGCCGCTTCAAGCCCCCTGCGGTTTCTTTTCCCCATTTCTTGTCCGTACAAGAAATGGGGCCGCCCGCCGGGGCGGGACCCGGCAGGCTCCGCCGCTCCCCGAGCGGCAAACCTAAGAAGGCCCCCTGTCGGCGGGTAGCCGACAAGCCCTCCGGCCCTCGGGCGGAAAACCTAAGAAGCGCCGCCGGTCGACTACCGGCAAGCCCCGCCGCTCACGAGCGGCAAGTAACAGAAAATCAGCGGAAGTATCTTACCGCATTGCCGAAGAGGTCTTGGAAGCAGCTGCCGCCGACATTCTTATAGAGCCCGTCGACATACCGCTCGGTGTGCCCCATCTTTCCGAAGACGCGGCCGTCGGGGGAGGTGATGCCCTCGATGGCGCAGTAGGAGTTGTTGGGGTTGAAGCGGATGCTGCGGGTCGGATTGCCGTCGAGGTCGACGTACTGGGTGGCGATCTGGCCGTTTTTGGCGAGCCGGTCGATGAGCGCCTGCGGCGCGACGAACCGTCCTTCGCCGTGGGAGATTGCGATCGTGTGAATGTCGCCCGGCTTCATGTCGGCGAGCCAGGGGGACTTGTTGGAGGCGACGCGGGTGCGCACCAGCATGCTCTGGTGGCGGCCGACCGAGTTATAGGTCAGGGTCGCGCAGCTTTCGTCCATGTCGCGGATTTCGCCGTAGGGGACGAGCCCGAGCTTGACGAGCGCCTGGAAGCCGTTGCAGATGCCCAGCATGAGGCCGTCGCGGTTTTTGAGGAGCTCGTGGACCGCGTCGCGGATGCGCGGGTTGCGCAGGAAGGAGATGATGAACTTGGCCGAGCCGTCCGGCTCGTCGCCGCCCGAGAAGCCGCCCGGCAGCGCGATGATCTGCGACCGCGCGATTGCGTCCGCGAAGGCCGCGACGCTTCCGGCGATGTCGGCGGCGGAGAGGTTGCGCACGACGAAGACCTCCGCGTCGGCGCCGGCGCGCTCAAAGGCACGTGCGGTGTCGTACTCGCAGTTGGTGCCGGGGAAGACGGGGATGAGCACCCGCGGGCGGGCGGTTTTTACCGACGCGGTAAGTTTGCCCCTCGATTCATAGTTGTATGCGGGCACGGGGCCGTCGCTGCTCGGAGAGAGATAAGGGAATACCTTCTGTAATTTATCCTCCCAGCTATCCTGAATGTCATCGAGCAGGATGAGGTCGAAGCCGTAGCGGATGGCATAGGCGGGGGAGACGGAACCGATGCAGGGCAGGCCGGCGATCGGCTCGGACGCCTCGATAAGGAATCCGCCGTAGAGCGGCTCGAAGAGGGCCGCGTCGTCGAAGGTGGCGGAGAAGTCGAAGCCGAGCCCGTTGCCGAAGCACATCTTGGTGACGCCCTCGCAGACGCCGCCGTACCCGATTGCCCAGACGGAGACCGCCTTTTTTTCGGCGACCAGCCGCTCCACCTCGTCGAAGACCGCCTTGACGCTCTCGAATTTGGGGAGCTGGTTCTCGTCGTAGGCGGGCGCGATCAGGTAGACCTTGTGGCCCGCCTGCTTGAACTCGGGGGAGATGATGTTCCCGGTTTTGGCCACCGAGACGGCGAAGGAGACGAGGGTGGGCGGCACGTCGATCTCCTCAAAGGTGCCGGACATCGAGTCCTTGCCGCCGATCGAGCCGATGCCGAGGCCGAGCTGGGCCTCGAGCGCGCCGAGCAGGGCGGCCATCGGCTTGCCCCAGCGCCTGGGGTCGTTCTTGGTGCGCTCGAAGTACTCCTGGAAGGTGAGCCAGCATTTGTGATAACTGCCGCCCGCGGCGACCACCTTGGCGACCGATTCGACCACCGCGCAGACCGCGCCGTGGTAGGGGCTGGCGGCCGAGCGGTCGGGGTTGAAGCCCCAGCCCATCAGCGAGGCGGTCGTCGTCTCGCCGTGCAGGACGGGGATTTTCGCGGCCATGGCCTGCGCGGGGGTGAGCTGGCGCACGCCGCCGAAGGGCAGCAGCACGGTGCCCGCGCCGATCGTCGAGTCGAACCGCTCGACCAGCCCCTTCTGGGAGCAGACGTTGAGATTTTCCATCATCGCGGTCCACTTTTCCTTCATCGGGGCGGTGGAACGCAGCCGCTCGAACTCGCGCGGGGCGGTGATCTCCACGTCGGTGTATTTGACCGCGCCGTTGGAGTTGAGGAACGCGCGGGAGAGGTCGACGATCCGCCGCCCGTTCCACTCCATCACGAGACGGGGTTCGGCGGTCACCTCGGCGACGACGGTCGCCTCGAGGTTTTCCGCGTGGGCGCGGCCGATGAAGTTATCCACGTTTTCCGGCGCGACGACGACGGCCATGCGCTCCTGGGATTCGGAGATCGCCAGCTCGGTGCCGTCGAGGCCGTCGTACTTCTTGGGGACCGCGTCGAGGTTGATGCGCAGGCCGTCGGCCAATTCGCCGATCGCCACCGACACGCCGCCCGCGCCGAAGTCGTTGCAGCGGCGGATCATGCGGGTCACCTCCCCGTCGCGGAAGAGGCGCTGGAGCTTGCGCTCGATGGGCGGGTTGCCCTTCTGCACCTCCGCGCCGCAGCTCTCGAGCGAGGAGAGGGTGTGGCTCTTGGAGGAGCCGGTCGCGCCGCCGCAGCCGTCCCGGCCGGTGCGTCCGCCGAGCAGGATGACGATGTCGCCCGGATCGGGACAGTCGCGCACCACGTGGTCGGCGGGCGTCGCGCCCACCACGGCGCCGATCTCCATCCGCTTGGCCGCGTAGCCGGGGTGGTAGACCTCCGCCACATGCCCGGTCGCGAGCCCGATCTGGTTGCCGTAGGAGGAGTAGCCCGCCGCGGCCGTCGTCGTGATCTTGCGCTGGGGGAGCTTGCCCTTCATCGTCTCGGAGAGGGGAACCGTCGGGTCGGCCGCGCCCGTCACGCGCATCGCCTGATAGACGTAGCTGCGTCCCGAGAGCGGGTCGCGGATCGCGCCGCCCAGACAGGTGGCCGCGCCGCCGAACGGTTCGATCTCGGTGGGGTGGTTGTGCGTCTCGTTTTTAAACATGAGCAGCCAGTCCTGCTCCTCGCCGTCCACATCCACCTTGATTTTCACCGAGCAGGCGTTGATCTCCTCGCTCTCGTCGAGGTCGGGGAGCTTCCCCTCCGCCTTGAGCGCCTTCGCGCCGATCACCGCGAGGTCCATCAGCGTCATCGGCTTCTCTTTCCCGGCATAGAGCTTGTCCCGCAGGGCGAGGTATTTTTCAAAGCTCTTTTTGATGTAGGGGGTCTCGACCTTCACGTTTTTCAGGTTGGTGAGGAAGGTCGTGTGGCGGCAGTGGTCCGACCAGTAGGTGTCGATCATGCGGATCTCGGTGATGGTCGGGTCGCGGCGCTCGGTGTTTTTAAAGTAGTCCTGGCAGAAGGCGATGTCGTCGGTGTCCATCGCGAGCCCGTAGCGGGAGACGAAGTCCGCCAGCCCCGCCGCGTCGAGCGCGGTGAAGCCGTCGAGTGTTTCCACCGTCGTGGGGATGTCGTATTTGACGTCGAGCGTTTCGGGCAGCTCGAGCGACGCGAGGCGGCTTTCCACCGGGTTGACGAGATAGTTCTTGACCGCGTCGAGCGCGTCCGCCGGGATGCCGCCCGAGAGGATGTACACCCGCGCGGAACGCACGATCGGCTGTTCCTTGGAGGTGGCGAGGGAGATGCACTGGGCGCAGGAATCGGCGCGCTGGTCGAACTGGCCGGGCAGGTACTCGACCGCGAAGACCTCTTCGCCCGGCGCGGCGGGGGGGAGCTCGTCGTAGGTCAAGTCGACCTGCGGCTCGGAAAAGATCGTGCCGCGCGCGGCGTCGAAGTCGGCCCGGTCGATCCCTTCAACGTCGTAGCGGTTGAGGATGCGCACGCCCTTGACGCAGTCGAGCATCAGTACGGTGCGCAGGTCGCTGAGGACTCCGGCCGCCTCCACGGCAAACTCCGGTTTTTTCTCCACGTAGATTCGGTAAACGCTCATTGGTGCTCCTCCAGATCGTTTATTTTGTAATACGGCGGTATTCAATGGGGGAAGGCACGCCCACCAGGACGCGGCCCGCCTTCTCCAGAATCTCTGTGACAAGCAGGACCTCGGGGCCGATCCACTCCTCCAGCGTGAGGGTGGTGTCGGCGGAAAGCCGGCTGACGCACCGGCCGTAAAAAACGCCCCGCTCATCCTCCTGATAGACGAGGGGAGTGAACGTCTCCGAACGGGAAAGCCCGCGGTAGTCAAAGCGCAGGGCGGGGTTGCCGTTGACAAGCTCCGCGCGGGGAAGGTCCTTCGGCAGGTCGTAGGAGTCGAGTTTGACGCGCCCGGGCGCGTCGGAGGAGAAGAAAAACAGGTGTGGCATCGCGTTGGTCCGGCCGTCCCGGGTGTAATAGCTCTCCTCCAGCACGAAAAAGCCGCCGGGGTCCGCGGGCAGGTGGCCGACCCTGCCGTTGACGTTGCGGCTGACGTGCCGCGCGGCGGGGTGGGTGACCTTCCCGGCCGCCTGCTGGGCGGCGATCTGCGCGGAGTTGTCGAAGTCCCCGGTGAGGCAGCTTTCAAAGCGTTTGAGGGTATCGTTCATAGGGCGCCTTCTTTCTGATTGACAGCGGTGGATGGTTGGGACGGGAGCTCCCCTTCGCACCAGTCCCCGTGCGCGGAAACGATTCGCACCTCCCGGATGCTCCCGGCGAGCGGCTCGTCCGCGCGCACCCGCACGGGGGT
This sequence comes from Anaerotruncus massiliensis (ex Togo et al. 2026), assembly GCF_030825285.1. Classification (NCBI taxonomy): domain Bacteria; kingdom Bacillati; phylum Bacillota; class Clostridia; order Eubacteriales; family Oscillospiraceae; genus Anaerotruncus; species Anaerotruncus massiliensis (ex Togo et al. 2026). The sequence continues at coordinate 2,147 of NZ_JAPJQF010000074.1, read as the reverse complement.
GTAGTTGGGGGTGTAGCCCTCCTGCATCCCGTCCGCGGTCCGGCTCTCGAAGAGGACGGGCTGCCTGCTCCCCACCTGCGCGGCGAGGAAGGCGGCGCGGGTGCGCAGGGTGGTCTCGATCATCCGGGCCGAGCGGGCCTCCTTGACGGCGCGGGGCACCTGACCGGGCATGTCCGCGGCGCGGGTGCCGGGCCGGCGGGAGTAGGCGAAGACATGCGCCTTGGCGAGCGCGATCTCCTCCGCGAAGGCGAGCGACTGCGCGAACTCCGCCTCGTCCTCGCCGGGGAAGCCGACCATGATGTCGGTCGTGACGGCGCAGTTGTCGAAATGCCGCCGCAGGCTCCCGGCGATGCGGGCATATTCGGCGGCGTCGTAATGGCGGTTCATGCGTTTGAGGGTCGCGTCGCAGCCGCTCTGGAGGGAGAGATGGAACTGGGGGCAGAGCTTCGGCTGGCGGGACATCCGCTCGATGTCCCCGTCGGTGAGCAGCTCGGGCTCGAGGGAGCCCAGCCGCACCCGCTCGATCCCCTCGACCGAGCAGGCGAGCTCGACCGCGTCGATCAGCCGCAGGCCGAGGTCCTTTCCGTAGCAGGAGAGGTTGATGCCCACGAGCACCGCCTCCCGGTAGCCCGCCTTCGCGAGCCCCTCGAGCTCGGCGCGCAGCTCGTCCGGCTTTTTGGAGCGGACCGGCCCGCGCGCGGTGGGGATGATGCAGTAGGCGCAGTAGCGCTCGCACCCGTCCTCGATCTTGACGAACGCGCGGGTGCGTTCGGAAAACTGCTCGGCGCGCATCGGCTCGAAGGACTCCCCCCGCTCGTGCGGGCGGATGTCGACAATTCGCTCCCCGGTGACGCGGGCCCGCTCCACGAGCGCGGCGAGCCGTTCCCGGCCGCGCGCGCCGGTGACGACGTCCGCCTCGGGCAGACGGTCGGCGGCGTCGGGGAAGGCCTGGGGATAGCAGCCGGTCAGCGCGACGACCGCGTCCGGGTTCTGCGACTTCAGATGGCGCAGCATCCGGCGGGTCTTCTGGTCGCCCGTCGCGGTGACGGTGCAGGAGTTGATCACATAGACGTCGGCAGGCTCCGTATGGGGGACGATCTCATAGCCAGCGGCGGAAAAAAGCTGCTCGAGAATCTGCGCTTCATATTGGTTCACTTTGCAGCCAAGGGTGTAAAAAGCGGCTTTCATTTATACACTCCGTCCAAAACAGGAATAATTTTCATGTGCAAGTTGCACAGTATCCAAAGGCGTTTTTTCCAATGATACACATATTATAATGAATTTTCGGAACAATTACAATTAGCAGTTGACTTAAAGAAACCCCGCTGATATAGTGAGAATGTAGTAAAAACATAAATTAGTAATATGTCAAGAAGAAGGAGGACATCGACATGAAATCTGTAGTCATCAAACTTGACACCATCAATGACGTGAAAAACTTCGTGAATACCGTTTCGAAATATGATTTCGACGTGGACCTTGTGTCCGGACGCTATGCCGTCGACGCGAAATCCATCATGGGAATCTTTTCCCTCGATCTCGCCAAGCCGATCAAGATGGAGATCTACGCCGACAACTGCCCGGAGTTTTTGAAGGAAGTCAAGGGCTTCATTGTGGAAGCATAGGACTGCGAATGCAAAAGGCGCACCTTTGGGGTGCGCCTTTTTTTGTTGGTTTGCCGTTCCCTGCGGAGCCTTGGAGCTGCCGCGCTGCGCACGGCGGGGTAGACGGGAATTGCCGCTTTCCAAGCGGCAAGAATGACGAGCGCGTTCCGCCGCGCGCCACGGGTTCCTTTTCGGACGGACGAAAAGGAACCAAAAGTCCGCCTAAGAACCCTCCGCCTTGGGCGGCCTGCCCGGGCTGCGCCCGGAGCGCGCTACGCGCGACGGCCGCTCGCGGGCGCTCCGCCCCGCGACCCCGGCTTGAGTCCGCTGCGCGGACCCGGCCCTACGAGCCGGAACTCTAAGCGGAATCTCCGGGAGTACCTTGCCATGACCCGCGAACTACCGTCACTCCCCACGGGTACACCAGCTGAGGGCTCAATTCAGGTTGCGGGCGCTCCCAACAGATGAAGCTGGATGGCTCGCCGGGGACACACGGCGGAAAACAACGCCCGTTCCGGGCGTTCGCGCGCTCTGCGCGCGTGC
>NZ_JAPJQF010000012.1:7265-64863 GCF_030825285.1 Anaerotruncus massiliensis (ex Togo et al. 2026) | reverse complement strand
GTGGGGACATACGCCTCGGGGCAGGCGGGGACGGCCAGCTCGGTGAGGATGGTTTCCCGCTGTCCGGGCGTGATCGCGCCTCCGTAGTAGGCCGCGAGGGATTCTCCCCAGCGGTGGTCGGCGAGCATCGTCCGGTCGTCCCGAAGGAAGTACCGGAAGCTCACCCGTCCCGATTTGACGACGTTCTGTTCGAGCTGCGGGTCGAGGTGGTACCATTTCCCGTCGAGCTGTACGACGGTCCACGCGTGGTCGACGAATTCCCCCTCGACCGAGATCGTGAGCCCCGACACATATTGCGCCTTGTAGCCCATCCGCCGCAGCAGCACGGCCATTGCGGCGGCAAAGTCCTCGCAGGAGCCGACGCCGAAGCGCAGCGGGCTGAGGGCGCGGTTTTCGAGGTAGGGGGGCGGCGCGTCCGGGTCGCCGTGGTACCGCCACGCGTCGAGGCCCACCGGGTCGGCGAAGTAGACGTTTTCGATGAGCCAGAGGTAGGCCGCGCGGATCTCCTCCGCGGGCGGCAGCTCCCGCGCCAGAATCGGCGCGGCGATCCCGTCCGCCAGCGAGGCGATCCACGCGTTTTCGAGCGGCAGCGCCGCGCGCCCGGAGGGCGCGGGCGCGGCGCTCTCCGCTCCCGGCGGAGCCTCGGCGGCTTCGGAAGCGGCCGCCGGCGCGGGAGGCGGCGGCTTTGCCGGCGCGCCGCAGCCCGCGAGCAGGAGCAGGGACAGAAATAAAGCGACGAATTGTTTCATAAGGGTTCTCCCGTCGGTTGGTACCCTCATTATAATGGGATAGGGCGGGAAAAGCAAATATTCGGTTGACAGCTGTCCCCTGCGGAGGGTACAATTTTGTTAATAGAGTGTGTACATCAGAGGGAGGTGCGGGGATGCGGCGGATGCTGGCGGCGGTCCTGGCGCTGCTTTTTTTGTTCGCGGGCTGCGCGCGGGCCGCGCCGCTCCCGGAGGACGAACCGCCCGCCGCGCCTGCGCGCCCGGAGGGCTACGCGCGCTCCCTGCTGGACGGGGAGGGGCGCGCCGCCTACGACGAACTCTGCTCTGCGGCGGAAGGCTGGCGGGTGGGGGAGGAGATCCCCCTTGCTTCCCCGGCGTCCGCGCGGACGATACAGGCGGCGTACGACGCGCTGCTGCTCGACCGGGCGGAATTCTACTGGCTGCGCTGTGAAATCCCGGCGGGGGAGCGGGCCGACCGATTCACCCTGGCGGTGGAGGAGGGACTCACCCTCCCGGCGGTGCGGGAACGACAGCGGCAGATCGACGCGGCCGCGGACGCCCTGCTGGACGGCATGGAGGGCCTGCCCGCCCCGGAGGCGGCCGTGCGGGCGCACGACGCGCTCCTGCGCCGCGTCTCCTATGAGGAGGGCGCGCAGGACGGTGACGCGGGCAACCTCTACGGCGGACTGGTGCGCTGCGGCGGGGTGTGCGGCGCCTACAGCCGCGCCTACCAGTACCTCATGCAGCGGCTGGGCGTGCCCTGCGCCTTTTTGAGCGGCACGAGCGTGCGGGGAGTCCCCCACGCGTGGAACGCGGTGAAGCTGGAGGACGGGTGGTACTACGTCGACGCGACATGGGACGACCTGCCCGACGAGACCGGCTACCTCTACCACGACTACCTGCTCGTCACGCTGGAGGAGATCTCCCTCGAGCACTTCCCCGAGCCGGGGCAGTACCGCGAGCTGCCGCCGGGGGACTCCGACCGCTACAGCTACTACCGGCAGTTCGGCTACTGCGCCGACCTCGGCGACCCCGACCCGGTCGCGGCGATGGCGGCGGGCTTCGCCCGCCGGCTCGCGGACCAGCCGCTTCCGGCGGCCAGGCAGCCCGTCTTCCTCGAAATCAAGCTCTTCGGGGAGTACGAGGCGTTTACCCGCTGGCGGGATATCTACCACAGGGACATCTTCCCGTTGCTGCGTGCGGTTTCCGCCCGGCTGGAGGAGGAAAACATCCCGGTGGAAATCGACACGACCGGCTACATCGAATATAACTACAACGACAATACCCAGGTGCTGACGCTCTTTCCGAACGCGTCGGCGTCCGTATGAACGACCGGAAAGGAGAGCGCGCCATGTCTGAGTTTGACGACAACCGCCCGCAGAATGAAAACGGGGACCCCTCCCCGCAGGAGGAGCCCCGCCCCGCGCCGGGGCATTCTGGGGAGGACGCGGGGGCCGCGCCCCCGCCGCGCGATGGGAAGAAGCCGAAGCTCAGCCGTCCCGCGCTGATCGCGCTGGCCGTGCTGGCGGTCTTTGTACTGATCGGGATCGTGGGCTGGTGCATCACCCTCAGCTTCCCGAAAAACCCCGTCAACGCCCCGGCGGCGCCCGTGGAATCCGAGCCGTCCGGCGAGTGGAGCTACCCCTCGCAGGACGCGATGAAGACGCTCACCGTCGACGATTTCTACCTGCCGCTCGACGGGGCGGTCCGCGTCCGCTGCGACGTTCCCGCCTCCCAAAACGGCCTGTCGGCCGGCTTCCTTGAGGAGAAGGTTACCTTCGACCCGCCGGTGGAATTCACCGTCGGGCAGGAGGATGAGAAGTGCTTCCTCCTGTATGTGGAGGACGGCAAAAACCTCAGGGACGCCCGGCTCAAAATCAGCTATTACAACAGCGACTACGACTACGAAACGGTGGTGGATTCCCACTTCTCCGCACGGGTGAGCCTCGGGGAGGGGGCGGCTGGAATCCCGATCGAGGGACCGATCTTCGTCGAGTTTTCCGACGAGCTCGACCCCGCGTCGGTCGCGGGACAGGTGCAGCTGCGCCTGCCGTCCGGCCCCGACGCGGAGGCGGAGGGCAAGGGGAGGAGCGTCCCCTGCCGGGTGAGCGCGGAGGGCAATCTCGTCAAGCTCGCGCCCGAGGCGATGCTCGATTATAACACGAACTACTCCGTGACGGTTCCGGCGGGCTTCGCCTCGAAGAACGGCCTGGCCCTCTCGACGGCGCGGGTGATGGAGGTGCGCACCGAATCGCGCGACTTCTCCCTCATCATGACCAACCGCGGGGTCAACACCTTCCACCCGGACGACGAGGTCGCGCTTGAATACCAGCTCGACACCGTCGCCAAAAAGGGACGCGAGGCCACCGTCACCCTCTGCCGGCTGACCGGCTTCGACCAGTACGCCGACATCCTGCTCGGCCGGGACCCGGAGAGCGCACCCGAGGCGATCGGACAGGCGCGCACCGAGCAGATGAAGGAGGGCCTCAACACGGTCGCCTTCCCGAACCCCGGCAGGGGCTACTACGCGGTCGTGACGACGGTCATCGACACCAAGACGAAGGAGCCGGTCACCGACTACAAGGCCTTCCAGGTTGCGACCGCCTCCCTCTACATGCAGTCGGCCCAAAAGCAGATGCTCCTCTGGCTCAACGACTCCGCCACGGGCGGCAGCCTCGCGGGCCACACCGTAAGGTTTACCCAGGACGGGAAGGAGGTCGCCTCCGCCGTGACGGGGGAGGACGGCAGCGCGGTCTTTTCCTTTGAGCCGCCCGCCTATGAGGACCCGGCCGCGGCGGAAAGCTACTACGGCAAGGGGATGCCCCCCGCCAAGCCGGTGCTCTTCACGATCTACGACCCGTCGGGCGTGCCGGTCTACGCGGACGTCACCCGCGGCATGACGACCGAGGCGTACTACTACGGCGGCGACTTCGGGCGCAGGGAGGACCGCTACTATGCCTTCTTCTATCTCGACCGGGCCCTCTACCGCCCGACCGACACGGTCCACTTCTGGGGCTACCTGAAGCCCTACCGGATGAACCGCGGAGCCATGCCGTCGGCCGTGACGGTCACCCTCGACCCGGACGGCGTCAACCAGCAGGTGCGGGCGGCGGTCCAGGCGGACGGCACCTTCACGGGGGAATTCTCCTTTGAGCAGATCGTGAGCCAGGATTACATTGTGCAGGCGACCATCCCCTGCACCCCCTACACCGACCCCTACAGCGGCGAGGTGGTGACCACCCGCACGCTTGATTCGATCTACATCGACGTCAAGGAGTTCACCACCCCCGCCTATACGATCGCGGGCGAGGTCGACGGGATCATCTACCGTTACGGCGACGAGGTGACGGCGACGATCACCCCCACCTTCTACGACGGGACACCGCTCCCGAACTACCCGCTCGAATTCAGCCTCTTCAACCCCTACAGCGGCAACTTCGAGGCGGTGCGCACCGTGACGACCGACGCCCAGGGGGTGGCGCGCGTCACCTTCAAGGCGGGGGAGGGGGTCACCGAGGGCAAGTCCTCCTGGACGCCCCGGGCCGGTTACTACTACGTCAAAATCGCAAACGACGGGGAAAACGTCACCTTCCAGGGCCGGTACGTCTACGTCCCCGCCAACGTGATGCTGCGCCCCTCGCTGCGCTTCGGCGCGGACGGCAACGCCTCCCTCACCGTGCTCGCCAACCGCATCGACCTGAGCCGCGTCACGAGCCGGGAGCAGGCGGACGGCCTGATCGGCGGCTACTACGACTACAACGACAACTACGACAGGAAGTACGACGTCCTCGTCGGCGAGCCGGTCGACATGCAGCTCTCCTTCGACGCGCGGTACGACTATTATGATCCCAAAGGGGAGTACCAAAGCGGGAAGGTCGGCGGCATGGTTCCGCTCACGGCCGGGCGCGGGACGCGGGAGGCCCTCATCGAGCAGGAGTTCGACGGGAACTATTACGCCTATGTGAGCGCGAGCGTCTCCTACCGGGCCAACGGCAGCGAGATCGTGGCGGGGGCCTACGCCGACAACGGCAAGCCGTGGCCGGGCGACCGGGACGCCGAGAAGGAGGCGATCCGCGGCTACACCTTCGACATCTACAAAAACGGCGCGCGCAAGCCGGTCCAGCAGTATGAGCAGTACCTCGCGCGCAGCTTCGTCGAGGCGGACGTGGGGGACACCCTGCGGTTTGAACTGCGGCACGAGGGCGCGCCGGTCGGGGACGCGAACGGCCGGATGCTCTACACCTTCCTCCAGGACGAGATCGTGGGGCGCGGCGACGCGGGCGACGGGTTTGAGCTGACGGTGGGCCAGCAGCACGCGAACAGCATCCTCGTCGTGGCCGCCTACTTCGACGGGCGCGACGTGCACGCGGTCAGCAACGCCTACGTGCGCACCAAAAACGAGAGCATGGCGCTCACCGTCGAGGCGTCTACCGACAAGGAGGCCTACCGGCCGGGCGAGCAGGTGACGGTGAAGGCGAAGGTCACCGACCGCGCCGGCAGGCCGGTGAGCGGCGAGATGGTCGTGAGCGTCGTGGACGAGGCGATCTTCGCGCTGCGCGAGCAGTACTTCGACGTGCTCAACGAGCTCTACGGCGAGCTCGATTTCTACACCTACTACGTCTATAAATACACGACCTCCGCCGGGGACATCGACCCCTTCAACCAGAGCGGAGACGGCGGCAAGGGGGACGGCGACAACCTGGCGGCCTACGACAGCTTCCGCAAGAACTTCAAGGACACCGCCGCCTTCTATCCGCTGCGCAGCGACGCGAACGGGGACGCGTCGGTCACCTTCACGCTGCCCGACAACGTCACCTCCTGGCGGATCACAACGATCGCGATCGGCGACAACCTCTACGCCGGGTCCTCCAAGACGAATTTCGCCGCGACGCTGCCCTTCTTCGTAAAGCCGGTCATCAGCCCCAAATACATCGCGGGCGACGAGGTGGCCGTCCTCGTGCAGGGCCACGGCGACGCGCTCTCCGAGGGGGATGAGATTTCCTACCAGGTCCGCGTAACCGGCGACGGGGTCGACCGGACCTTCGACGAGACGGGCAGGGCCTACCAGCCGGTCCAGCTCAACTTCGGCAAGCTCGCGGAGGGCGAATACACCGTCACGTCAACCGCGCAGTTCGGCGGGATGCGCGACACGGTGGAGCTGCCGCTCGCGGTCATCCACAGCAACCTCGAGCTTGTCGTCAACCGGGAGATCGACCTGCAAAAGCCCATCGACATCCAGGCGATGCGCTACCCCGTGACCATCACGATGTACGACGAGGAGTTCGAGCCCTACTACCTGAGCGTCTCCTCGCTGCTCACCCACTACTGCTTCCGCGTCGACCAGCGCATGTCGCGCTATGTCGCCAAGCGGGCGCTCTCGTCCCACCTTGAGCCCGAGCAGCTGCCGCAGCACATCCGCGCGGACGACGGCGACGTTGCGGGCTTCCAGAACGCGGACGGCGGCATCGGCTGGTATGTGAACGGGCCGAGCGACCCCGAGGTCACCTTTAAAATCCTGCTTGCGGCGGGGGACGAGTACAGCAAGCCGCGGATGCGCGTCTACTTCGCCGCGGCCGCGGAGGATTCCTCCGCAGACCCCGTTGCGCGGGCGGCGGCCCACGCGGGACTGGCGGTGCTCGACCCGTCCCACACCGCGAAGATCCGTGAGATCCTCGCGGCGGGCAACGTCCCGTTCGAGGAGCAGCTCTACTACATGGCGGGCCTCGCCGCCGCCGGGGAGCGGCAGGAGGCGCGGGAGCTCTATGACGGGATCGTCACGCCCAGGCAGCGTACCCACGGGCAGGAGAAGTGGCTGGAGTTTTCCAACCTGCCCAAGGACTACCAGCGCAGCGCGGAGAACCGCCGGTGCACCACGCTCGCGTGGATCACCGCCTCCGAGCTGGGGCTTTCCGACGCGGACGCCTACGCCTACTATTTCGCGCGGGACCGCTGGCGGATCGGCTCGGTGCTGGAGTGCATGATCTACGTCGCCAACTTTGACAGGCCGGTGCCCGCCCCCGCGAAGTTCACCTGCACCGCGGGCGGCGAGACCCGCACGGTCGACCTGGGCGCGACCGGCCGCGCGACGATCACCCTCAACCGCGGCGACATGGAGGGCCTCGCCTTCCATGGGGTCCCCGACACGGTCAGGGCGACCGCCTACTACATCGGCGAACCGTCCGAGGTCGGCATCAAGCAGTCCGACACCGTCCATGTCCGGAAGGATTTCCTCCCGATGGAGGGCGGCAAATACAAGGTCACGCTGACCGTCGACTTTGAGGACGCGGCCTCCTACGGCTACTGGAACGTCAGCGACTGGGTGCCCTCCAACATGCGCCTGCACACGGTGGCGAAGCAGCCGCAGAGCAACCAGTTCTGGGTCAACTGGACGCAGGAGAACCAGAAGATGTATTTCGAGTTCTACCGCGACGAGCGCAGCCCCTCGCGGGTGCTCATCGAGTACTACATCCAAAAGACCTACGACGCCGAGGCGGTCGTCGACCGCACCTATGTCATCTGCGCCGATTCGGGCGAGAACGCCAACACCGAGCGTTCCACCCTCGGCTGAAAAGCGCAGGGGGCCCGCAAACGCGGTTTGCGGGCCCCTTGCTTTTCGGCATGAAACTTGTTACAATGGGGAAAAACAGGACGGGAGGTGGCGCCATGAATGTCAGGGAGATCGCAAAGCTCGCGAACGTTTCGATCGCGACGGTCTCGCGCGTCATCAACCGGCCGGAGGTCGTGCTGCCCGAGACGCGGGAGCAGGTGCTCGCCGTGATGCGCAAGGTCGGCTACAGCCCGGCGCCCCACGCGGGCGGGGGCGCGCAGCCCAAGGCGGTCGGGCTTTTGGTGCCCGACGCGGAGGACTACCTTGCCATCCGTCTGATGGCGGGCATCGAGAGCGTCGCGGCGCGGCGGGAGCACGCGGTCTACCTCTGCAGCACCAAGGGCGGCCCCGACCGGGAACGGCAGGCGATCGCGGGCGCGCTCGAACAGCGGATGCGGGGGCTCGTCATCTACACGAACACCCTCTCCGCCGAGGACGCCGCCGACCTGCAGCGCAGGCGGGTGCCCTTTGTGCTGGTGGGGCGGAGCGAGGCCGCGCCCCGGCATAACGCCTGCTACATCAACTACGAGGAGGGCGGCTACCGGATGGTGCGCCACCTGCTCGAGCTGGGACACCAGAAGTTCCTGCTCCTCTGCGAGGCGGGCTCGCCCAACATTGAGGCGCGCATGTGGGAGGGGCTCTGCCGTGCGCGGCGGGAGCTGATGACCGGGCCGGGCGGCGACCGGGTGCTGCACGCCGAGGGCGGCTCGATCCGCGCGGGCTACGACGCCGCGCGGGAGGTGCTCGCCGGGGAGCGGCCGGACGCGGTGTTCGCTTCGAGCGACGAGCTCGCGCTCGGGCTGATGAAGGCGCTGCAGGAGAACGGGGTCGGGGTGCCCGGGCAGATTGCGGTGACGGGCTTCACCGATTCGCCGGTCGCGGGGGTGGTCACCCCCGAGCTGACCACCGTCGAGCAGCCGACCCACCGCCTCGGCATGGTCGCGGCACGTATGCTTTTTGATCTGATCGACGACGAGAGCCTGCTTGACGGTACGCCGCAGGAGATCGTGCTGCTGCCCAAGCTGAAGGTCCGGAACTCGTGCGGCAACCGCAAACCGATCAATACGCTGTTTGAATAGCGAGGTGAGGAAGTTGGAATACAAGCTGGATTTTATGGGCCTGCCGCTCAAGAACGCGGTCATCGTGGCCGCGGGGCCGTGGGCCGGGGACGCGCGCAGCATTCAGAAGTGCATCGACGCGGGCGCGGCGGCGGTCATCACCGAGACGATCGTCATGGAGGAATCCGCCCTGTTCGGGCCGCGGGTCTACTATGAAAACGAGGAGCTGCTCAACATCTCCCTCTACGGGCACCGGCCCCTCGAGGAGTGGGAGGAGCAGGTCGAGCGCATCCACAAGAAGGGGAGCTTCCTCATCTGCAGCATCCGCGGGTCGAGCCCGTCGGAGCTCGCCTACATCGCGCGCCGCGCGGAGCGGCTGGGGGCGGACGCGCTCCAGCTCGACCTCTTCGCGCCGATGGACGCGATGCTCGAGGAGATCAACATGCGTCCCGAAAAGCTCTACGAAATGACGAAATGCGTGACCGGCACGGTGAAGATCCCCGTCATGGCGCGCCTGCCCCACAACATCAGCGCCTCGACCGCCTACATCCGCGCGCTCGAGCGCGCGGGGGTGTCGGCCATCAGCGCGATCGAAAGCCTGCGCGGGATCTCGGGCGTCGACCTTGAAAACCGCCGGACTAAGATGCCCACCTACGGCGGCTACACGGGCAAGCACATCCGTCCCGTCTCGCTGGCGGCGACCGCGACCCTCTCCCAGATGACCGACTGCCAGATCTGCGGCGTGGGCGGCGTGGAAACCTATGAGAACATCCTCGAATTCATGATGCTCGGCGCGGCCACCGCCCAGCTCGGCTCGGTCATCATGCTCAAGGGCTACGACGTGATCACCGAGACGGTGAAGGGTCTGGCGGGCTGGATGGAGTCGCACGGCTGCCAAAGCTACGGCGAGATCATCGGCGCGGCGCTCCCGACCCTCTCCCCCTACGAGAAGATCGAGCGGATGCGTGCGGTCAGCTGCCTGACCGAGCCGTGCGGCGACCGCGCCTGCGGGCTGTGCGTGCGCGGCTGCATGTACGAGGCGCTCACCTTCGGAGAGGACGGGGTCCGATGCGACCCGGCGCTCTGCACCGGCTGCGGGCTGTGCGTCCAGCGCTGCCCCAGGGGCATCCTCAAGCTGAAAAAGGCCCCCCGGGCCTGAATATCCCGTAACAGCAATGCGGCCCCGCCGGCAGACGCCGGCGGGGCCGCATTCTATTTCAGGAAAGGGGTCGGTCGGGTTATTCCGCTTTCGCGGCTTCCTTCGCCTTGGCTTCCTCGGCACGCTCCTCCGCGCTCTTGTTGGGGAGCACGAGGTTGAGGATGATGCCCGCGATGGCCGCGATGGCCATGCCGCCGAGGCTGATGCCGCCCGGGAAGGTGAAGGTCGCGCCGCCGACCGCGAGGATGAGGATGGCGCTGGCGACGATCAGGTTCTTGGGCTTGGAGAAGTCGACGCGGTTTTCCACGACAGTGCGCACGCCGACGCTCGTGACCATGCCGTAGAGCAGGATGCCCACGCCGCCGATGACCGGATTGGGGATCGAACGGCAGAGCGCCTCAAACTTGGGCACGAAGGCGAAGAGCGCCATCCACACCGCGCCGCAGCGCACGACGAAGGGGGAGTAGATGCGGGTGACGGCGAGCACGCCGGTGTTCTCGCTGTGGATGGTGAGGGACGGGCCGCCCAGGCAGGCGGACACGCAGGTGGCGCAGCCGCAGGCGAAGAGGGAGCGGGGCAGGCCCGGGTTTTTGGTGAAGTCCTTGCCGACGGTGGTGCCGACCGCGATGACGTCGCCGATATGCTCGATGCAGGGGACGATGGCGGCCGGGGCGATCATGATGATCGCGCGCACGTCGAATTTCGGGAGGGTGAAGTTGGGGACGCCGAACCAGGGCGCGGCCAGCACGCCGGAGAAATCGACGAGGCCGAAGGGGATCGAGATGAGGTAGCCGCCGACCAGCGCGAGCACGATGGTGAGGATCTTGGTGAGGCCCTTGCCGAAGATGTTGACCACGATGGCGATGCCGAAGGTCAGCAGCGCGACGATCCAGTGCTCGGAAGCCGACGAGACGCCGACGTTCGCGAGGCAGAGGCCGAGGACCATGATGATCGGGCCGGTGATGACGGGCGGGAAGACCTTATGGATCCGCTCGGTGCCCAGCAGCTTTAAGAGCAGGGCGAAGAGGAAATAGAAGCACATGACGAAGATCAGTCCGCCCTGCGCGTAGGGGACGCCCATTTCGCTGATGATGACCGTCAGCGGGGCGATGAAGGCAAAGGAACCGCCCAGGAAGGCCGGGACGATGCCCTTGTCGACGAACTGGTAGATCAGTGTGCCGATGCCCGCGCAGAAGAGGGTGACCGACACGTTGAGTCCGCAGAGGATGGGGACGATGATGACGCCGCTCATGGCCACGGTGTTTTGCAGGCCGAGGAACACCATCTGCTTTTTGGTGAAGTTTACCGAAAGGTCGCTCGGGGAGACGAAAACCGGCTCCTGGGTGGCGGCCGAGGTGTTGACGTTGTCACTCATGGATACTGCCTCCTTCTTTCATCAGCTCGCGTTGAACGCGCAGTAAAATTCCGCGGCGCAGGAAAATTCGTCGAGGGGCACCTTCGCCAGCAGCTCCCGGAAGGGGGTGTAGCCGTCGGGGGAGGTGCGGATGGGCTCGCCGCCCACCTTTTCGATGATCTCCGCCTTGGACGCGGGGAAGGTGATGGGGCGCATGGCGATCGCCACGTAGTGCCCGGTGAGCAGGTAGGGGATTTCACGCATGTAACTCATTTTCCTTCACCTCCGAAATCGTAGGCGTTGTACTGGTTGCGCTGTTCGCCCTTTCCGCCCAGGTCGCGGCAGGAGGCGCCCCGGTGACGGAAGGAATAGAGGAAGGTATTGGTGACGCTGCTCTCGTGCAGCTTATCCACCAGACCCGGATAGAGGTCTGCCTTGACCAGGTAGGGGACGCCCGCCGGCGCCTGGGTGATGACGTTGCCGTCGGGCGCGACGATCATGCTCTTGCCGAACGCGGAGCAGGCCGCCTCGACGCCCACGCAGTTGACGGCCACCACATAGCACTGGTTGCAGTAGGCGCCCATCTTGTTGGTGATGTCCCAGCCGTTCTCCCAGGGGCTCATGTAGTGGGTGGGGCGCACGATGATGTTCGCGCCGTTGTAGGCCGCCTCGCGCCAGATCTCGGGATAGTCGCCGTCCGCGCAGACGATGGTCGCGATCTTCGAGCCCTTGGGTCCGGGCGTGACGGGGCACTCCCAGCCGGGATAGTGCCGTTCGGTGGGGATCCACGGGTTCATCTTGACGTAGCGGTGCACGACATCGCCCTGGTCGTTGATCATGATCGCGCAGTTGCCCGGGCTGTCGTGCCCGTCGAGCTTCAGGATGACGCTGAAGATGCCCCACACGCGCAGGCGCGCGCACGCCTCCTTGAGACGCCCGACCTCGGGCGAGTCGAGCGTGAGCACCACGTTCAGGCGCTTGGTCGGATGCATCCCCTGCACGGCGAACTCGGGCGTTACGAACAGGTCGTAACCCGGAAATCCGCGCGCGCCCGTCTCCATGAACTGGATGACGGTGTCGATGTTCTGGTTGACTTCCTCCATGCAGTCGGCGTGAATCGGTTCCATCTGCGCACACACAACGCTCAGGACCTCGGTCTCCACCTTGCCGCCGACACCATGGCTGCTTCCAATGATCATTTGCTCCTCCTCCTTTATGGTTTGATATCTCGCCGCCGCAAAGCAGTGGTCGTGAAACTATGTAACATGAAAGGACATAAAATAGGAATAATTTTCCATTTTGCCCTCCCAATTTATAGTCAATTCTGACAAAAAATTGAGCAGACACTAGACAAACGAAGTGGAACATGATATATTTTTTGTAACAACAATGTATCATGTTTCATGAGCCTTGTCAAGCAAACTGTGTAGAATTTTTTATGAAAGCGGGAGAGATTTAATGAAGCTGCTGATTCAAAACGCCATCCTGCGCGGGCGGAAAGAGCCTGCCGACATCCTGATCGAAGAAGGGAAGATCAGCCGCGTCGGCGGGCGCATCGACGCCGCCGCCGACCGGACGATCGACGCGGCCGGATGCCTCGTGACGCCGTCGCTCATCGATCCGCACATCCACCTCGACAAGGTGAACGTCTTCGACGTGGTGCGCCCCAACGTGAGCGGGACCCTCAAGGAAGCGATCGAGATCCTCTGGGACCAGAAGCGCGTCTACACCGTCGAGGACATCGTCACCCGTTCGGAGGACGTGGTGCTCAAGGCGATCAAAAACGGCACCCTCGCGATCCGCACCCATGTCGACGTGGACACGATCGGCGGCCTGCGTCCCCTCGAGGGCGTCGTGGCGCTGCGGGAGAAGTATCAGGACGTCATCGACATCCAGATCGTCGCCTTCCCGCAGGAGGGCATCGTCAAGGACCCCGGCTGCGACAAGCTGATGTGGGAGGCGATGGAGGCGGGCGCCGACATCGTGGGCGGCATGCCCGCCAACGAGAATTCGCCCGACGACAGCCGCGCGCATGTCAAGCTTTGCTTCGACATCGCGGAGAAATACGGCGCCGAGATCGACATGCACGTCGACGAGACGGACGATCCCTTCTACCGCACGCTCGAGATGATCGCCGACGAGGCGATCGCGCGCGGCTTCGCGCCGGGCACCGTCACGGCGGGCCACACCTGCGCGCTGGCCGCCTACGACGACCACTACGCGGGCTATGTCATCGAGAAGGTGAAGCGCGCGGGCATCAACGTGATCACCAACCCGGTCACCAACCTGATGCTCCAGGGCCGCCTCGACAAGCAGCCGATCCGCCGCGGCATCACCCGCGTCAAGGAGCTGCTCGCGGCGGGCGTGAACGTCTCCTTCGGCCAGGACTGCGTCAAGGACACCTTCTACCCCTACGGCAGCGCCGACATGCTCCAGGTGGCCAACGTCGTGGCGCACGCCGCGCAGATGAGCCTGCCCGGCGAGATCGAGAAGCTCTACGACATGGTGACCGGCGACGCGAACAAGATCCTCAAGATCCCCGGCTACGGCCTCGAGCCCGGCTGCCGCGCCAACCTGCTCATCATCGACGCGCGCGACGCGCGCGACGCCATCCGCCTCTGCCCGCCGCGCCGGACCGTCATCCGCGACGGCCGCGTCCTGGCGGAGACGACGGTCGACACCAGGATGAACCTCGGCTGAACTACATAAAAAGGGCCCCGGAAAGGCAGTCAGCCTTTCCGGGGCTTTTTTGCGGTTCATCGGGGTTCAGCGTTTCGCGTCGATGATTTCGTTGCACCGGCGGTAGACCTCCTCCGGGTCCGCGCCGATGTGGAACTGCCCGTCCTCGTAGAGGATGCGGCCGTTCACCATCGTGAGCTTCACGTTCTGCTTGCTGCCGCTGTAAACGACATTTTTGGCGATGTTGTTGAGCGGCTGCATGTTGGGCTGGTGCAGGTCGAGCATGACGAGGTCGGCGCATTTCCCGGGCGCGAGGGTGTCGCAGTCCGAAAGGCCCATCGCCCGCGCGCCGCCCACCGTCGCCATCTCGAGCACGCGGTCGGCGGGCATGGCGGACGCGTCGTCCTCCCGGAGCTTTTGCAGCCCGGTGGCGAGGAACATCTCGCGGAAGAAGTCGAGGCAGTTGTTGCTGGCCGGGCCGTCGGTGCCGAGCGCGAGATTGACGCCCGCGTCCAGCATCTTTTGGAGAGGGGCGATGCCGCTGGCGAGCTTGACGTTGGAGCCGGGGTTGGTCACCATCCACAGCCCCCGGCGGCGGAAGATTTCGAGGTCGGCGTCGTTTAAGTAGACGCCGTGGTATCCGCCGCCGCCGTAGTCGAACATTCCGAGGCTGTCGAGGAAGGCGGTCGGGGTCATGCCCCACCGCTCGAGGCAGCCGTCCACCTCGAGGCGGGTTTCGGAATTGTGGGTGAAGACGGGGGCTTCATACTTGTGGGCGAGCGCCGCCATCCCCTCGAGCAGCTCCCGGGAGCAGGTGTACTCGGCGTGGAAGCCGAGGATAAAGGAGACGAGCTCGTCATAGCGGTTGTACTCGTCCCAGCATTTCTCCATGAAGGGCAGGTCGTAGGTGAAGTTGTTGACGCAGCCGCAGAGCACGGTGCGGAAGCCGCAGTCGGCGGCGGCCTTCGCGATCTCGTCGGGGAACATGTACATGTCGAAGTTGGCGGTGACGCCGCTCGTCAGGTATTCCATGATCGCCAGCCGCGTCAGGTCGTAGACGTCGCCCGGCCGGAGCTTCGCCTCCATCGGGAAGCACTCCTGGAGCCAGTCGTGGAGCGGCTGGTCGTCCGCGTAGGAGCGCAGGAAGGTCATCCCCGAATGGGTGTGCGCGTTTTTGAAGCCGGGCAGGAGCAGGTTGCCCCGCGCGTCGATTTCCCGGTCCCAGACGGTGCCGTCCGGCGGGCCGGCGGGGGCGATGCGGTTCCCCTTCACCCAGAGCTCCCCCTCGGTGACGCCCGCGCCCTCCTCCATCGTGAGGATGCGCGCGTTATAGAATCGGATGTTCATACGGGTCCCTCCTTGTGGTCGTCCCCGCCGGAAAAAAGCGCGGCGAGGCTTTCGGTATAGGGCGGGCGGCAGACGCCGCGCTCGGTCACGATGCCGGTGATGAGGCTGTGGTCGGTCACGTCGAAGGCGGGGTTGTAGCACCTGACGCCTTCGGGCGCCATCGGCTCGCGGTAAAATTTCGAGCGGATCTCCTCCGGGTCGCGCAGCTCGATTTCGATCTCCGCGCCCGTCTTGCAGGAGCGGTCGATCGTCGAGGTCGGACCGAGCACATAGAAGGGGATCCCATAGTGCCGGGCGAGGATGGCCACCCCGCTCGTGCCGATCTTGTTGGCGGCGTCGCCGTTGGCGGCCACCCGGTCGCACCCGACGAAGCAGGCGTTCACCCAGCCGTTTTTCATGACGATGCTCGCCATATTGTCGCAGATGAGGGTCACGTCGACCCCCGCGCGGGAGAGCTCATAGGTGGTGAGCCGCGCGCCCTGGAGCAGCGGGCGGGTCTCGTCGGCGAAGACGCGAAAGCGCATCCCGCGCTCCGTCCCGAGCAGCAGCGGCCCGAGCGCCGTCCCGTAGCGGGAGGTCGCGAGCGGCCCGGCGTTGCAGTGGGTGAGCACCCCGTCGCCGTCGCGGAGGAGCGTGAGGCCGTGCTCCGAGATCGCGCGGCACATCTCCGCGTCCTCCGCCTGAATGCGGCGGCACTCCTCCCCGAGGAGCCGGACGATCTCCGGGACCGGCCTGCCGGCGTTCTCCCCGGCGCGACGGACCATCCGCGCGGTCGCCCAGCTCAGGTTGACCGCCGTGGGACGGGCCGCGTCGAGGTAGTCCTTACAGGCCCGGAGCTTTGCGAGAAATTCCGGGACGCTCTCCGTTTTGATCCGCCGCGCGAGCAGGTACATGCCGTAGCCCGCGCAGATGCCGATGGCGGGCGCGCCCCGCACCCGCAGGGAAAAAATTGCCTCGCGGAGGCTTTCGGCGTCGGAAAGGACGCGGTATTCCGTCCTGCCCGGCAGCAGCGACTGGTCGAGGATGACGACCGCGTCCTCCGCGTCCGTCAGCCGCACGTTATCGATCGATTGAACCAGCCTGTCCATCGCGCACCTGCCTTTCATCCGGGTTCAGCCGATCACCTCGGCGATCCCCCTGACCGACGCGGTGACAAGCTGTTTAAAGAGCGGGGCCGCGCGGTCGGCGGCCTCCTGCACCTCGATGTGGGAGAGGGGCTGGGGGGAGAGGCCCGCACCGGGGTTGGTGACGAGCGAGATGCCGCAGGTTTCGATCCCCATGTGGCGGGCGGCCACCGCCTCGACAGCGGTGCTCATGCCGACGGCGTCGCCGCCGAGGATGCGACACATGCGCACCTCGGCCGGCGTCTCGAAGTTGGGACCGGTGAGCTGGACGTAGACCCCCTCGCGCAGCGGGATCGCCAGCTCCTTCGCGGCGCCGCGGACGACCTTTCGCAGGCGGGCGCTGTAGAGGTCGGTCATGTCGGGGAAGCGGGTGCCGAGCTCGTCGATGTTCGGCCCGATGAGGGGGGAGGGGACGAAGTCGGCGATGTGGTCGGAGATGAGCATGAATTCACCCGGGCCGTAGTCGGGGTTGAGCCCGCCCGAGGCGTTGGTGAGGAAGAGCGCCTTCACCCCCATGAGCCCCATCAGGCGGGTGGGGAGCACCACGTCGGTGATGTCGTAGCCCTCATAGTAGTGGATGCGTCCCTGCATGACGACGACGGGGACCCCCTCCACATAGCCGAAGACGAACCGGCCCCGGTGGCCCTGGGCGGTGGAGACGGGAAAGCCCTCGATGTCGCGGTAGTCGAGGGTGGCGGCGATGTCGATGCTGTCGGCGTAGTCGCCGAGCCCCGAGCCGAGGGTCATGCCGATGAGCGGCTGAAAATCGATCTTTTCCCGGAAGCAGTCGTAGCAGCGAAGCAGTTTTTCATATGGACGCATAGCGGTCCCTCCTGTTTCAAAATAGGTATCTACAGTATAGCATATCCCGCCGTATTTCCAAAGAAAAAGAAAGAATTTGCACAAGACTATAAATATAGTCTTGACAAGCGCCGGGAAGGTGCTATACTATAACCATAGAACAGACTATAAACATCGTCTGACGGAGGAACGGCATGAACGACCAGATCAAACTCAACAATTCCGAGACGCGGATCATGAACGTCCTGTGGGAGAAGGGGCAGCTCCCCGCCAAGGAGGTCGCGCTCGAGGCCGCCGCGCGCTACGGCTGGAACAAGAACACCACCTACACGATCCTCAAAGCCCTGATCGAGAAGGACTACCTCAGGCGGGAGGAGCCGAACTTCGTCTGCGTTCCCCTTTTAAAGCGCGGCGAGGTCCAGCGCGCGGAGACGCGCGGGCTGATCGACCGGCTGTTCGGCGGCTCGCCGGCAAACTTCCTCTCCGCCTTCGTGGAGAACGAGGAGCTCTCGGACGACGAGCTTGCGAAGATCAGGCGCCTGATCGACGAGGGGGAGGAACGATGAAACGCCTGCTTGCCGCCCTGCTGGCGGCCGCGCTGGCGGGTTCCCTCGCCGCCTGCGGCGGGGAGCCCGCCCGGGAACCGGTGCCGCCCGTCTCCTCCATGGAGCTGCCGGGCGAACCGGAAGCCGCGCCGCCCGCGCCGGAACCGGAACCCGTGCCGCCCGCGCCGGAGAGCGCCCCGGAAGAGGCGCCGCCCGCCGGGAGCGTTCCCTCCGCCGAGGCAGTCTCGACCCCGCCCGCCGCTCCCGCCGCCGCGCTTCCGGACGGCTTCAACTTCACCGCCGGCCCCGATTCCGGGGTGTTCCTGTGCGGCGGCGTGCGGGTGAACGGTGGCTCGGTCTACCGCTATTCCGACCAGGTGGCCGTGGGGAGCAGCTGGGAGACGCCCTTCCACCTCCAAAAGCTCGAACCGGAGCCCGCCGATGAGATCGGGGAGCGCCTCTCCGACTTCGACGTTCTGATCCTCGAACTGGAGGACGACACGAAATATACCTACACCTTCTATACCGAGGGGCTGGAGGTCGCGAAATCGCTCCCAGCCGCCGACGCGGGGGAACCGGTCCGCTACCGCGTCGACCCGAAGGCCTACGCCGAGCTCATCGGGCTCGAGCGGGTTCGCATGGGCGAGGGACTCTGGTTCCCGAGCTGGCTCAGGGTCATCCGGAAATCCCGCGTGACGGGAATCGCCTTCCGCTCGTCGGACGGCGAAAGCGAAACCGTCTACCTGCCTGACGACGAACGGTTCGACTGGGCGCTTTCGGGGCTGGACATCTCGGTCAGGCCGGGCAGCGCCGAACGGGTCGGCAGGGAGAGCCGTCTCGAGGGGGCCGCGCGGATCGACATCGACTTTGCCACCGGCATCCGTTACCGCGTCGAGGTGAACGAAACCGCCCTGCTGGTCGCGGCGAGCGACATGGACCACGCGCTGCGCTACCCGCTCAAGCACGAGGACACGACGCTGCGGGAGCTGGACGACATCGCGGCGGGAAAGATGCTCCCGCTGACCGGCAAGCCGGTCGTCTACCTCTATCCCGAGCGGCTGACGGACGTGTCGGTGAGGGTCGATTACCGCGGGAGCTTCAGCGAGACGATCCCCGCCTACCGGGACGGCTGGGAGGTCACCGCCCATCCGGGCGGCGCCCTCGTGGACAGGGCGGACGGGAGGAGTTACCCCTACCTCTTCTGGGAGGGGAACACGCCGGTCGACTGGGACTTTTCCGAGGGATTTTGCGTGGCTGGCGCGGACACCGAACGGTTTCTGCGCGAAAAGCTCGCCCTTCTGGGCCTGAACGCCGGTGAAACGGCGGAATTTCTCGACTACTGGCTGCCCGAGATGCAGCAAAACGCCTGCAATCTCATCACTTTTTCCACAGAACAGTACGAGCGGCTCGCCCCGATGGAGATCTCTCCCGCGCCCGACAGCCTGCTGCGGGTGCACATGGTCTACCGGGGGCTGGACGCGCCGCGTCCCATCCGGGCGCAGGAGCTTGAGGGCGGCTTTGTCCGCCGGGGCTTTACCGTGGTGGAGTGGGGCGGCAGCCGCGCCTGAAAAATACGCAGCGGCGGGAGGAAGCTATGGAAGACCTGTTTTTGCGCCTGGTGAATATGTCGCTGGCGGCGTCGGTGCTCGGTGCGGCGGTGCTGCTGCTGCGGGCGCTCCTCAAGGGGAGGCTGCCCCGCTGGACCTTCTGCCTGCTGTGGGGGCTCGTGCTCGTGCGGCTGCTGGTTCCCTTTTCGGTGCCGTCGCCGGTGAGCGCCTTCAACGCCATCCCCGCCGCGCGCACCGTCGAGACGGGACGGCGCGCCGCCCTCCGGTTTGTGGAGGACCCCGGCGCGGCGGTCGACTTCCCGACCTTGCAGACCCCGCGGGGGACGGGGTCGGACGCCCCCGCCGAACGCCCGGTGGTCGCCCCGGCGAAGGTCCCGCTGACCGTGATCCTGTCGTCCATCTGGCTGTGCGGCGCGGCGCTCCTGCTCCTCTACAGCCTCTTCTGCTACCTCTACACGACGCACCGCCTGCGGCGGGCGCGCCAGCTCCCGCACACCCCCGCGATCGACGAGATTTTCCGGCGGGTGGGGGTGCGGCCGGACCGGGTGCGGCTCTATGTGAGCGACCTCTTTCCAAGCCCGGTCGTCTGCGGGCTCGTCCGGCCCCAGCTGGTGCTATCGGGCCTCGTCGAGGAGGAGGACGTGGCGCACGTCGTCACCCACGAGCTCACCCATATCCGCCGGCACGACAACCTCTGGAAGGCGCTGGCCACCCTCGCGCTCTACCTCCACTGGTTCAATCCGCTCGTCTGGCTCTTCTACCGCTGGTACGTCACCGACATGGAGGCGTCCTGCGACGAGGCGGTCGTGCGGCGGCCGGAAACCGACCGGAAAGCTTACGCCTATAGCCTCGTGAACATGGCAGAACGAAGCCGCAGCGCCTTCGCGGGAGGATTCCTCGCCTTCGGGGAGTGCGCGCTCAAGGAAAGGGTCAAATCGATCATGCACGTCAGGAAAAACACGATCATTCTAACGATCATCGCGGCGGCGGTCGTCGCGGGTCTCGCGGTTGTTTTCCTCACCAACCCGCAGATTTCCCCCGCGCAGACCGCGCCGTCCGGTTCTGCCGCGGACCTTCCCGGCGCGGAGGTGCCGGAGGACGTGGCCGCGGACATGAAGCTCACCTACAGCGTGCTCGGTTCGCTGCGGGAAAAGGATGTGGCCGAGATGCGGGTCCGTTACGGGGAGCTCGGCGACTCCCCCGAGGCGGAGATCCCGCCCGACGGCTACGGCGAGGTGATCGGCGGGCTCCAGGAGCTCACCCTCGGCTGGGAGAGCACCGACCGGGAGTCGGAGCCGGTGGAGATCGTGATCACGCGCAAGGACGGAAAGCAGGTCGCCGTTTCCCTGCGGGCGGACAGCGTCCGCCTGAGCGGCACGGCGCCCAAGCTCGCGGACAAGAGCACCGTCTACGTCTACAAGGCGGACGTGTCCGCGCTGCGCGCCTATGCGCTCGGCCTGCTCGCCCCGGCGGAGAGCGCGCCCGCCCCGGCGCGGGAACTCACGCAGACCCCCGCCGAATCCTCCGCGCCGCAGGTTTCTTCCCCCGCCGCGCGGGAGGCCTCCCGCGCGGCGGACCTTCCGCCCCTCATCGAGGGGAACCCGCCCTGCCTGCGCATCCCCTACGACGAGGTCATGGAGGTGAACCTCATCGACCGGGAGAGCCGCACCTGCTGTCCGGTGACGGGCGAACGGCGCGGCGCGGTGCTCGCGCGGCTCAACTCCCTGACCCCGCAGGAGGACCTTTCGGTCACGCCAGACGAGGCGGGCCTGCGCCTTCTGCAGGTCCGGCTGCTCGACGGGACGAAATACGACTTCTGGTGCCACAGCAACCTGCTGATGGAGGGGGAGACGCCGCTTGCCGACGCTTCCCGGCTGCGGGACCTCTACGACAGTTTCTACGAGATCGAGAAGGAGACCTACGGGAAAAACCGCGCCACCGCCGAGTGGCTCGGCTATATGAACCCCTACCGCATCACCGGGATGGCGGTCGACGACCTCTCGGAAGGCACGCACGGGCAGTACCGCGCGCTGACCTCGGAGCAGCAGCGGGAGACGATCATGGAGGTCGCCGCGCTGCTCAAGGCGGTGACGGTCAAGCCCTCCTCCACCGAGACGCTCGCGCCCGGAGCGGCCCACGACTCCACCCCGCTCTTCCAGACTGTTCTGAACTTCGAGGACGGCGTCGTGGAATACACGGTCACCGTCTACCTCGACGGGTCGATCGAAATCCTCGTCAGCAGCATCCCGGGTTACCATCTCGCCTATGAGACCATCGGCGACGGGACGCTGGATGCGCTGGCCGACGCGCTTACAAAATACGCCGCGGCGTAAGCGCACACCTTCCCCACGGGCGGCGGGAACGCCGCCCGTGGGGGGAGCTCCACCCGGCTCGTTATCGCGACGGGGGAACTGTTTTTACCCTTCTGAATGGCAAATTATATAAAATAAGTAATATTTTTACATTTAAGAAAGAAGGCATCACCATGTTAAAGCATCTCAAATCCACCCTCGCATCCCTGCTCGCGGCCGCGCTGCTCGTCTCCGCCCTCGCCGTCCCCGTCGCCGCCGACACGGGCGCGGCGAAGGACACGAGCTTCAACCATGACATCGAACAGGTGCAGGACATTCAGGTCATCAACCGCGAGCTGCACGTCAGCTACGCCGTCACGAACCAGAACGACCGCGCCGCGATCATCAGCGCGCTGAACGCGCTTACCGTCGCGCCCATGAGAAAGGAGCGCGGCGAGGAGGACGGCCTGCGGCTGCTGACCGTGCTGATGACGAACGGCGACCGCTGCAACTACTGGTGCTATGAGGACGGCGTCCTCCAGTCGGACGGAGGCTGGCAGGCGAACGGCAGACAGCTTGACGGCCTCTATGCCGCAATGTCCCGCTGCCAGCAGACATACCCGGCGAACATCGAGTGGCTCGGCTACATGAACCCCTACCGCGTCACGAAGGCGGAGCTTTCGGGTGCCGCATGGGACGGCGACGTGGTCATAGAAAGGAGCGCCTCCTACGATTCCGCCGCGTCCCAGGCGCAGCGCGACAAGATCCTGGACCTCTGCGCCAAGCTGAAAAACGTCAAGGTCGGCACCGTCCGGCGGTTCAATGGGGACGAGATGGAAAAGGCGCGGACGGACGGCGCCTACCGGATTTCCATGAGCTTTGAGGACGGCAAAAAGGACTATTACGCGCTCCAGATTCCGAACAGCCTTACCGACGGGAAGGGCGAAATCTGGATTTCGGTGGACAGCATCGGCTACGACCTCTGCTACACCGCCAACGACGCGGCGCTCCTGAAGGAGCTGACCGACACGCTCGCCGCGCTGCTTTCGAACTGACCGTTTTTCCGGGCGAAAAGCCCCGCCGTCCGGCGGGGCTTTTGCGCATTATCAGGCGGAACTTCACATTTCCCAAAAATCCGGGTAGAATAATACGGTACGGATGAAAGGGGGAAGCGCCATGTGGAGGGCGAAGAGCGCCTGGGGGGAACGGTTGACCGATCTGGCCTTTTTTTTGGCGGGCAGCCTGCTTTACGGGGTGTCGGTCAATATGTTTACCGCGCCCAACCATATCGCGCCGGGCGGGCTGACGGGCCTTTCGACCCTGGTCAACTACCTGTTCGGCACGCCGATCGGCACGGTAATCTTCCTGATGAACATCCCGCTGTTCGTGTGGGCGGTATCGTCGGTGGGCTACAAGCTCGTGGTCAAGACGGTCGCGGCGACGCTGCTGTCCTCGGCGGCCATCGACCTGATGAGCCTTGTGATCCGGCCCTATCTCGGCAACGAAATCCTCGCGGCGGTGTTCGGCGGGGTGGCGGAGGGCTTCGCGCTCTCGCTCATCTTCATGCGCGGCGGCACGACGGGCGGCACCGACCTGATCGCGCGCCTGCTCGGCCGGCATTTCCGCCACATCTCGATGGCGAAGCTCATGATGTGCATCGACATCCTCATCGTCGCCCTGTCGGGGATCGTCTACCGCAGCCTTGAGAGCGCGATGTACGCGCTGATCGTCATCTTCGTCGCGACCAAGCTGATCGACACGGTGCTCTACGGCACCGACGTGGGCACGGGAAAGATGCTCTACATCATCTCGGATAGAAACGAGGAGATTGCGCGCCAGATCCTCGGCGACCTCGACCGCGGGGTGACCTTCCTCAAGTCGCGGGGCGGCTACAGCGGCCGGGAGGGGGAGCTGCTCCTCTGCGCGGTGCGCCGCTATGAGGTGTGCAAGGTGGGCGACATCGTGCGGTCGATCGACCCGAACGCGTTCGTGATCGTGGGGGACGCGGGAGAGATTTCGGGGGAGGGCTTCCGGGAGCACGCGCCGTCCGACCTGACGCTGGCCGACCTGCTCCGCCGGGCGCGCAAAAAACAGGCATGACAGAAAAGGGACGCCCGCGGGCGTCCCTTTTTGATACCGGTTTCCGCTCAGGAACGGTCGGGCTCCTTGTAGGCGGTGATGTCCACGCAGGACATGAGGCAGACGCTCTGCCCGTCGACCCAGGTCATGCGGGAGGCGGTGGCGCTCGTCCAGACGGACAGCTGGGTGTTGTGGAGCTCCATCGTGCAGCTTCCCGCGCCGGTGCGGTCCATCTCGCGCATCGGGCATTGCGGGCAGGGCGCGCGGTTTCCCCAGAAGGCCTCGTAGCAGCACGCGCCGACCTTTGCCCCGGGCACCAGCTCGAGGGTCTTCCGGTTGATGTAGAGCAGCCGGTGGTCCCCGCCGATGACGTAGGTCCACAGGTTCTGATGGTCGAGCACCGCGCGGGTGACCCGGAAGGACTCGGCCAGCTTTTCCTGCGTGCGCCATTTGATCAGGAAGGTGCTGAGGATTTTGGAGATGAAGGTGAGGGTGTCGATCTCCTCCTGCGTCCAGAATCGCTGGGCGCTGCATTCGTCGAAGCCGACGTACCCCGAAAACACGCCGTCGTTTTTGAGGGCGCATTGGAGCATCGAATGGATATTCTGGACCGCGAGAGCGTCGTGGAGCCCCTTCACGGTGAGCCGGGAGATGTCGTCGCAGTAGAAGACCCCGTCCTCATTGAAGTTGGCGGCATAGTCGCCGATCAGGGAATAGGGGACCCGCTGGAGATTGTCGATCTGGGGGGAGACGCCCTCGTTGCACCATTCAAAGGTGTTGTTGCAGGCGAGCCCGTCCTCGGTGTTCTCGAATATGTAGGCGCGGCTCACGTCGAAATGCCGCCCCACGATCGCGAGGATCGCGTTTACCGCCTTGTTGATGTCGTCCGAGTCGTAGAGGATTTGGAAGATGTATTCCGCGATATGCTCTGTGAAGGATTTGCGCCCGACGTCCGGTTCCTCCCCGCGCCGTGTGCCGGGCGGGAGGAAGGGGTCGCCGCCGCCGTCGTAGAACTGGCAGCGGTCCTTGCCGAGCTTTTTGGCGCTGTAAAGGGCGCTGTCCGCCTTCTCGAAGAGGGCGCGGTAGTCGCCGCCGTCGCGCGGGCAGAGGGCGATGCCGATGCTGCCCGAGATCGCGTGCCCGGCGTTGTGCCCGGCGAGGGTGCTGCGGAAGGCGTTGAGGACCGCCCCGGCCTTTTCGCCGATGACCTCCTCGTCGTCCGCGCCCTTGAGGAAGACGACGAACTCGTCCCCGCCGATCCGCCCGACGATGTCGGTGGACCGGAACAGCTGGGTGATCCGCTCCGAGACGTCGCGCAGCACGGCGTCGCCGAGCAGGTGGCCGAGGTGGTCGTTGACCGCCTTGAAGTCGTCGATGTCGATGATGAAGAGGGCGCCCGAGGCGGCGGGGCCGCTCTTTTCGAGGAAGCGGTTGACCATGACCTCGGTGTAGCGCCTGTTGTAGAGCCCGGTCAGCGGATCGCGCCGCGACTGGTCCTTGAACTCCTGCTCCCGGCGCTTGTCCCGGTCGATGTCCTTGATGCTGCCGATCAGCCGCCGGTACTTCCCGTCGGAGCCGCGGATGGGGACGAGGGTGATGCGCACCCAGGTGTAGTGCCCTTCGCCGTCGAGGGTGCGGTATTCGGCCGAGAGGGCGGTCTCTCCATCGTCGAAGGCCTGGCGGACCCGCTCGGACGACAGGCTTTCGCGGAGGCGGTCGCGGTCCTCAGGATACACGTGGGGGAAATCGTCGTCCGGCAGGAACCCCGCCGGGTCCTTGCCGCCGAGGTAAAGGGCGCTGTTGGCGGTGACCAGCCCGTTGGAGGCGTTGTATTCAAACACAAGGTCGCTCGTGGCCTCGAGCGCAAAGCGGTAGCGGGTCTCGTCGGCCCTGCGCTCGTCGTTGAGCCGTTCGAGCTCGGCGGTTTTTTCCGCGATCTTCTTCTTGAGCAGGGCGTTGCTCTGCTCGGTGAGGCTCTTGGCGAAGAATTCGCCCTCCCGCTGGTAGCGGTCGGGCGCCGAGTGGTGCAGGTGCAGCACGGAGAAATTTCCGTCCCGCAGGCGGCAGACCCCCGAAAACCGGGTGTTGAGGTCCGCGACGACGCGGTCCTGCCCGCCGCTCTCCTCCCGCGCGCGGATGGTGCCGAAGGTGAGGAAGAGATCGTCGGAGAGCTGCCGGGCGCGGTAATCCTCGCCGACGATGGAAAAATGCCCGCTCCACTCCTGGGACTCCGCGCCGAGCATCCGCACGGCGTCGCCGAGGCTGAGGCAGAGCTCCCCCTCGCCGGTGCCGATCCAGGTGACCTCCTCGTCAAAAGACCGGATGATCCCGGAATAATCGCGGGCCTCCAGGTAGTCGTGCCAGACGCCGCGCACGAATTCGGCGGCGCGCGTCTCCAGATCGTTCATCGGATTTCCTCCCTTCCAGGAAAACGTCCGGACCGCGGTCCGGACAAAACAGCTGTCATAATATTACCATATCTTTATAAAAAAGGCCAGAGTTTATGATCGAAATTCTGGAAAGGACGCATTTTTTCATCGTCCGGGAGGTCCTTGCAACGAAAGCCGGGACATGTTACACTGCAAAATAGGATTACTTCGGAAAGGATGATCACCGGATGGACTGGTTTCGGCGGATGATGCCGGGCAGGCGGGGGCTCGACGGGCTGGGCTGGGCGCTGCTGGCCGGCGCGGCGGTTTCGATGGCCCTGCGCCGCGCGACGGGGTATCGGCTCTTCTGGACGCTGGCGTTTGTGCTGCTGGCGGTCTTTTTCCTGCGTTTTTTCTCGCGGGACGCGGGGCGCCGCTATGAGGAGAACCGACGTTTTATGGTGCTGTGGCGGCCGCTGGCGCGCCGCTTTTCCTCCTGGGCGGA
The DNA here is from genome assembly GCF_030825285.1 of Anaerotruncus massiliensis (ex Togo et al. 2026). NCBI lineage: Bacteria > Bacillati > Bacillota > Clostridia > Eubacteriales > Oscillospiraceae > Anaerotruncus > Anaerotruncus massiliensis (ex Togo et al. 2026). Next base: position 38,649 of record NZ_JAPJQF010000012.1, on the reverse strand, counting down.
CGCCCTGCGGGACGCGCGGGCCCACCGGCGTTTCCGCTGCCCCTCCTGCGGGCAGAAGGTGCGGGTGCCGCGCGGGAAGGGGAAGATCTGCATCACCTGCCCGCGATGCCGGGTGGAATTCGTCCGGCGGACGTGAAAATTTACAGAATATTCGCCTTTCCACCGGCACGCGTATGTTAAAATGAGCTGAGACACCGGAGATGGAGGGAGAAGGGTTTGGACCGATTGCTGACCTATCGCCCGGAGCGGCAGGGACGCTATCTCTTTTGGGCGATGACCGCCTTCGCGCTGGCGCTGATCGGCTTCGGGCTGCTGTGGGACACGCCCGCGGGCGTCGTTTCGGGCATCTGGAAGATCATCCGCACCCAGGCGGGGCTGATCACCGACTCGATCAGCGTCGGCGGCATGGGGGCCGCGTTTGTCAATGCGGGCCTGGTGACGCTGCTGTCGATCGGCATCCTGCGCGCCGTCCGGATGAACTTTTCGGGCATCAGCGTGGCGAGCCTCTTTTTGATGGCCGGGTTCTCCCTCTTCGGCAAGGACGTCTGGAACATCTTCCCGATCATTTTCGGCGGATGGCTCTATTCCCGCTATAAGCGGGAGCATTTCGGCCGCTACGTCTACATCTCCCTCTTCGGTACGGCGCTCGCGCCCGTGGTCTCGGAGATCGTCACCGTCGGCCGCGAACGGGACAAGCTGCTCTGGTACCTGCTCGGGGTCGGCATCGGCGTGGCCGTCGGCTTTCTGCTGCCCGCCGTCGCCTCCTTCACGCTGCGGGTGCACCAGGGCTACAACCTCTATAACGTCGGCTTTACGGCGGGGCTGATCGGCATGGTGCTCGCCTCCTTTTTCAAATCCTTCGGGCACACCTTCGAGGCGCGCCTCGCGTGGAGCACCGGCAACAACCTGCCGCTCGCCGCCTTCCTGTTCGGTCTGTTCGCCCTGATGGCGCTGGCGGGCTTCTGGTGGAACGGGCGCAGCTTCCGGAACGTCGCGCGCATCACCCGTCATTCGGGCCGCCTCGTGGCCGACTTCGTCCAGCTCGACGGACTGCCCGTGACGCTCATCAACATGGGAATCATCGGCGCGGCCGCCACCGTTTACGTGCTGGTGGTGGGCGGCGACCTCAACGGGCCGACCATCGGCGGTGTCTTTACGATCTGCGGGTTCGGCGCGTTCGGCAAGCATCTCAAGAACATCATCCCCGTCGTGCTCGGCGTGGTGATCAGCTCCTTCTTTATGGTGTGGTCGCTGAACGAGCCCAACGTTTTGCTGGCGGCCCTCTTTGCGACGGGGCTCGCCCCCATCGCGGGGCAGTTCGGCTGGAAATGGGGGACCGCCGCGGGCGTGATCCATGCCTCGGTGGTGCTCAACACCGGCTTCCTGCACGGGGGGCTCAATCTCTACAACAACGGTTTTTCGGCGGGGCTCGTGTGCATCGTGCTGGTGCCGCTCATCGAGGCGCTGCGCCGGGACCGGGAATAACGGGGGGAATCGATATGGAAGCCACGGCGAGAAAGATGACGAAAGTGATCGACGAGCTGATCGTGTTCTTTTTCAGCGTCGGCTCGGACGGGGTGCGGATGGATTTGCGCAAGCTGGAGGACGGCTACGAGCTCTCGCTCAAAAGCCGGTACGACCCGGCGGAGCGCAAGAAGGTGAACGACCTCGACCGCTTCCTCAACCAGGCGGAGAAAAACGAGGGGCTCGAGGAGTTCTTCTGGCAGCTCGCGGGGGTGAGCGGGCTGGGACAGGACAGCGAGCTGCACCTGATCGGGCAGATGGTCGACTGCCGCAGGCTGGAGATCGGCGCCGACACGGTGGAGCTCACGCTTTTTAAGCGCAGGGAATGACCTGAATTTCCCTTTCAAACCCGCATGAACAGGGGCCTTTGGGCCGTTTGTTTCAAAAGTGCATAAAAGCGGTTTCGGGCGAGGGGGGAGATTTAGACAAACTCATAAAAATCGTGAAAAGTTTGTTAAAAATATAGCAATTTCAAAACCCTTGTAGTATACTGATAATCGAAGGGCCGGTCCGGCCCCAAACCTGAGAATTTCAAGAAAAATCGGAGGCGTCAACATGTCAAAGGAAATCGTATTGGCCGGTGCCTGCCGCACCGCAATCGGCAAAATGGGCGGTTCCCTCACGGGTGTCCCCGCCGCGCAGCTCGGTGCTATCGTAATCAAGGAAGCCCTCAACCGCGCGGGCGTGAAACCCGAGCAGGTTGACGAAGTCTTTATGGGCTGCGTGCTCCAGGCCGCGCAGGGCCAGAACGTCGCGCGCCAGGCCGCCCTCAAGGCCGGCCTTCCCATCGAGGTCCCCGCGCAGACGCTGAACATCGTCTGCGGCTCCGGCCTCAAGTGCGTCAACCTCGCGGCCGCGATGATCGCTTCTGGCGAGGCGGACATCATCGTCGCCGGCGGCATGGAGAACATGTCCGCGACCCCCTTCGCGCTTGACAAGGCGCGCTACGGCTACCGCATGAACGACGGCAAGCTGATCGACTGCATGATCAAGGATTCCCTCTGGGACGCTTTCAATAACTATCATATGGGCATCACCGCGGAGAACGTCGCCGAGAAATACGGCATCACCCGCGAGATGCAGGACGAGTTCGCCGCGTCCAGCCAGCAGAAGTGCGAGGCCGCCCGCAAGGCCGGCAGGTTCAAGGACGAGATCGTCCCGGTCCCCATCAAGGTCAAGAAGGAGACCGTCCTCTTCGACACCGACGAGTTCCCCCGCGACGGCGTGACCGCCGAGGGCATCGCCAAGCTGCGCCCGGCCTTTAAGGAGGGCGGCACGGTGACCGCCGCGAACGCCTCGGGCATCAACGACGGCGCCGCCGCGATCGTCGTCATGAGCGCCGACAAGGCCAAGGAGCTCGGCATCAAGCCGATGGCCAAATGGGTCGCCGGCGCGACCGCGGGCGTCGATCCCTCCATCATGGGCATCGGACCCGCCTTCTCCACCAAGAAGCTGTTTGACAAGACCGGCCTCACGATCGACCAGATGGACCTCATCGAGGCGAACGAGGCGTTTGCCGCGCAGTCGCTGGCCGTGGGCATCGAGCTCGGCTGGGACGCCTCCAAGGTCAACGTCAACGGCGGCGCGCTCGCGCTGGGCCACCCGGTGGGCGCCTCCGGCTGCCGCATCCTCGTCACCCTGCTGCACGAGATGAAGAAGCGCGGCTCCAAGCTGGGGCTCGCGACCCTCTGCATCGGCGGCGGCATGGGCTGCTCGACGGTTGTCGAAAATATCCAGTAACAGGGAAAATCAGTTTCAGGCATCCGGGTCTCCGGGTGCCTGAAAGCTGTACAAAAGCGAAAATACACACAGGAACGGAGGCAAAAACTTGAGTTACGTCACCTACGAACAGAGGGGCTTCGTCGGCGTAATCACCATCGACAAGCCCAAGGCGCTCAACGCGCTGAACAGCGAGGTGCTCGGCGATCTCGAGAAGGTCGTCGACGCGATCGACGTGGACGCGACCCGCTGCGTCATCATCACCGGCGCGGGGGAGAAGGCGTTCGTCGCGGGCGCGGACATCGCCGAGATGTCCGGGCTCACCAAGGCCGAGGGCAAGGCGTTCGGCAAGAAGGGCAACGACATCTTCCGCAAGATTGAGACGCTGCCCGTGCCGGTCATCGCGGCGGTCAACGGCTTCGCGCTCGGCGGCGGCTGCGAGCTGGCCATGAGCTGCGACATCCGCATCGCTTCGGAAAACGCGGTGTTCGCGCAGCCGGAGGTTTCGCTCGGCATCACCGCCGGCTTCGGCGGCACCCAGCGGCTGGCCCGCACGATCGGCGTGGGCAAGGCCAAGGAGCTCCTCTACACCACGAGCAAGGTGAAGGCCCCCGAGGCGCTCGCGCTCGGGCTCGTCAACGCCGTCGTCCCGCTGGAAATCCTGATGGACGAGGCGATGAAGCTGGCCGAGAAGATCGCCCGCAACGCGCCGATCGCGGTGCGCGCCACCAAGAAGGCGATCAACGACGGCCTGCAGGTCTCGATCGATGAGGGCGTCGCGATCGAGGAGGAGCTGTTCGGCAGCTGCTTCGAGACGCAGGACCAGCAGAATGCGATGAAGGCGTTTGTGGCGAAGGAGAAGCCCGCCCCGTTCGAAAACAGGTAATGCGATCCTGATATTTACATATGGAGGTAACTGAAATGAAAGTTGGCGTTATCGGCGCGGGAACGATGGGTTCCGGCATCGCGCAGGCATTCGCGGTCACTGACGGCTACGAGGTCGTGCTCTGCGACATCACCGAGGAATTTGCCGCGGGCGGCAAGAAGAAGATCGAGAAATCCCTCACCAAGCTCGTCTCCAAGGGCAAGATGGAGCAGGAGAAGGCGGACGCGATCCTGGCGAAGATCACCACCGGGCTCAACGACAAGGTGGCCGACTGCGACCTGGTTGTCGAGGCGGCGCTCGAGAAGATGGACCTCAAGAAGGAGCTCTTCGCGAAGCTGCAGACGATCTGCAGGAAGGACGCGATCTTCGCGTCCAACACCTCCTCCCTCTCCCTGACCGAGATGTCCCAGGGGCTTGACCGCGCGATCGTGGGCATGCACTTCTTCAACCCCGCGCCCGTCATGAAGCTGGTCGAGGTCACCGCCGGCCTGCACACCGCTCCCGAGACGGTCGAAAAGATCGTCGCCATCTCCAAGGAGATCGGCAAGACCCCGGTTGAAGTCAAGGAGGCCCCCGGCTTCGTCGTCAACCGCATCCTCATCCCGATGATCAACGAGGCGATCGGCATCTACGCCGAGGGCGTCGCGTCGGTCGAGGGCATCGACTCCGCCATGCAGCTCGGCGCGAACCACCCGATGGGCCCGCTCGCGCTCGGCGACCTGATCGGCCTGGACGTCTGCCTCGCGATCATGGAAGTGCTCTACAACGAGTTCGGCGATCCGAAATATCGCCCGCATCCGCTGCTCCGCAAGATGGTCCGCGGCGGCACGCTCGGCCGCAAGACCGGCAAGGGCTTCTACGACTACTCCAGGTAAATCCGCTCCCGCTCCGCAGGCCGCGCGGCGCATCCGATGTGCCGCGCGGCTTGGCGCGGGCAGCTTTCGCAGGAAATATAAACATATTAGGGAGGAACTTGCATGGACTTTGTACTCAGCAAAGAGCAGGAGATGGCAAGACAGCTTTTCCGTGACTTCGCGGAAAAGGAAGTGAAGCCCCTTGCTCAGGAAGTGGATGAGGAAGAGCGCTTCCCGGCCGAGACGGTCGCGAAGATGCAGAAATTCGGCTTTATGGGCATCCCGTTCCCGAAGGAGTTGGGCGGTCAGGGCTGCGACACGCTGACCTACGCGATGTGCGTCGAGGAGCTGTCGAAGGTCTGCGCCACGACGGGCGTCATCGTGTCGGCGCACACCTCGCTCGGCTGCGACCCGATCAAAAAGTACGGCACCCCCGAGCAGATCGAAAAATACCTCGTCCCGATGGCGCAGGGCAAAAAGCTCGGCGCGTTCGGCCTCACCGAGCCGGGCGCCGGCACCGACGCCTCCGGCCAGCAGACCAAGGCGGTGCTCGACGGCGACCACTATGTGCTCAACGGCTCCAAGATCTTCATCACCAACGCCGGCCAGGCGGACGTATACGTCATCTTCGCGATGACCGATAAATCCAAGGGCAACCGCGGCATTTCGGCGTTCATCGTCGAAAAGGAGTTCCCCGGCTTCTCGATCGGCAAGAAGGAGCTCAAGATGGGTATCCGCGGCTCCTCCACCTGCGAACTGATCTTTGAAAACTGCATCGTCCCGAAGGAGAACCTCCTCGGACAGGAGGGCAAGGGCTTCGGCATCGCGATGGGCACCCTCGACGGCGGCCGCATCGGCATCGCCGCGCAGGCGCTGGGCATCGCACAGGGCGCGTTTGACGAGACGGTCAAATACGTCAAGGAGCGCAAACAGTTCGGCCGCCCGATCTCGGCGTTCCAGAACACCCAGTTCCAGCTTGCGGACATGAAGGCCAAGATCGAGGCCGCCCGCCTGCTCGTCTACAGCGCCGCGGTGGCCAAGGACACCAAAAAGCGCTTCTCGGTCGACGCCGCGATGGCCAAGCTGTTCGCCGCCGAGACCGCGATGGAAGTCACCACCAAGTGCGTGCAGCTCTTCGGCGGTTACGGCTATACGAGGGATTACCCCGTGGAGCGCATGATGCGCGACGCGAAGATCACGGAGATCTACGAGGGCACCAGCGAGGTCCAGCGTATGGTCATTTCCGGATCGTTCTTGAAGTAGAAGGGAGTTGCAGGAATTGAAAGTAGTCGTTTGCATTAAGCAGGTCCCGGATACCAACGAGGTCAAGCTCGATCCGGTGACCGGAACGCTGATCCGTGAAGGCGTCCCCAGCATCATCAACCCGGACGACAAGGCGGGCCTCGAGGCCGCGCTGCGTCTTAAGGACCAGTACGGCGCGCATGTCACCGTCATTTCGATGGGCCCGCCGCAGGCCGACCTGGCGCTGCGCGAGGCGCTGGCGATGGGCGCGGACGAGGCGATCCTCGTCACCGACCGCGCGTTCGGCGGCGCGGACACCTGGGCGACCTCGTCGACCATCGCGTCCGCCATCGAGAACCTCGAGTACGACCTCATCATCACCGGCCGTCAGGCGATCGACGGCGACACCGCCCAGGTCGGCCCGCAGATCGCGGAGCATCTGGGCCTGGCCAACATCAGCTATGCCGAGGACCTCAAGGTCGAGGACGGCTATGTGATCGTCAAGCGGCAGTACGAGGACCGCTACCACATCCTCAAGGCGAAAATGCCCTGCCTGATCACCGCGCTCAGCGAGCTGAACGAGCCCCGTTACATGACCCCGGGCGGCATCTTCGACGCCTACCGTGAGAAAGAGGTCAAGGTGTGGACCCGTCCCGACCTCAAGGTCGACGACGGCAACATCGGCCTCAAGGGTTCCCCGACGCGGGTCTTCAAGTCGTTCACCAAGGCCGTCAAGGGCAAGGGCACCGTCGTGACCCTCGACCCGCAGGAGTCGGCCAACTGGCTGGTCGACAGGCTCAAAGAAAAATTCATTCTGTGAGGAAAGTGGTGAACGAAATGGCTGTTTCTGATTATAAAGGCGTATTTATCTTCGCGCAGCAGGTCGACAACAAGATCACCGGCGTTTCCTATGAGCTGATCGGCAAGGGCAAGCAGCTCGCCGCCGACCTCGGCGACGAGGTGACCGCGGTCCTGCTGGGCCATCAGGTGACCGACCTTGCCAAAAAGCTCGCGCGCTACGGCGCCGACCGCGTGATTGTCGTGGACGATCCCGCGCTTGAGACCTATATGACCGAGCCGTACGTCGAGGCGATGTACGAGGTCATCCAGGCGAAAAAGCCCGCCGTCGTCCTCTACGGCGCGACCGCGATCGGCCGCGACATGGCCCCGCGCGTCTCCGCGCGCGTGCACACCGGCCTGACCGCCGACTGCACCGGGCTGGAGATCGACCCCGAGACCAAGAACCTCATGATGACCCGTCCGGCGTTCGGCGGCAACATCATGGCGACGATCCTCTGCCCCGACCACCGTCCGCAGATGGCGACGGTCCGCCCGGGCGTGATGCAGCGCATCTCCCCGATCGACGGCGCCGAGTGCCCGGTCGAGAAGTTCGAGGTCCCGAACCTCGACTCCCGCAAGAACGTCGAGATCCTCGAGGTGATCAAGAAGGTCAGCGAGAAGATGGACATCCAGGACGCGAAGGTGCTCGTTTCGGGCGGCCGCGGCATGGGCTGCCCCGACAACTTCAAGCTGCTTGAGGAACTCGCCGACGAGCTCGGCGGCACCATCTCCTCCTCCCGCGCCTGCGTCGACGCCGGCTGGGTCGAGAAGGACCGCCAGGTCGGCCAGACGGGCAAGACCGTCCGCCCGAACCTGTACATCGCCTGCGGCATCTCCGGCGCCATCCAGCATCTCGCCGGCATGGAGGAGAGCGACATCATCATCGCCATCAACAAGGACCCCTCCGCCCCGATCTTCGAGGTCGCGGATTACGGCGTGGTCGGCGACGTCTGCAAGATCGTGCCCCTCTTCACCGAGGAGATTCGCCGCGTGCGCACCCAGAAGGCGAACGCCTGATTTTTCCCGCGAATCAAAGGGGCCCCTTCCGTTCGGAAGGGGCCCCTTTATCGTCATCTTTTCTCCACGCCCTCCAGATATCCGAAGAGGTTCGCGCGGGACAGCGGCGGGCAGTGGCCGCCGACGGCGACCGTGAAGTCGAGCGCGCGCAGGTTGGAAATCAGCCGCTCGGTGGCCGCGCGGGGATAGTGGGGTTCCCCGTGGTGCATGTCCTCGCAGTACGCATCCCCAAGGAAAAGCACGCCCTCTTCGGGGATGAGCGCGGCAACACAGTCGTCCGAGTGGGGCCCTCCCACCTGCAGGAGCCGGCAGGAGCATCCGCCGGGGAGGAGGTCCAGCCGGTCCTCAAAGAGGAGGTCGGCGGGCCGCAGGGCGATTTTGCCGCGGTCGGGATATTCCCGGCGGATCATCTCGTCGCAGAAGAGGATATCCTCGCCGGCGCGCAGCCGTTCGGCCATCGAAGCGTCGTCCCACTTCCACCCGAGCATTCGTTCGAGCATCCGCCCGGTGCGGGAACAGGCGGCGGCCGCCGCGTCGAGCCCCGGAAGTCCGAAGGTGTGGTCCCAGTGCCAGTGGGTGAGCGCCACGAACCGGGGCCTCGGAAGCCCGGCCCCGCGCAGCTCCTCCAGGAGGAGGGCGGCGTGCGCGGGGGAGTTGCCCGCGTCGATCATCACCGAAAACCGGTCGCCCCGCAGGTAGCCGAGGCAGGGCCGGTCGGTGGCGGGGTCGCAGGGCAAAAAAAAGACGCGGTCGGTCAGCTGCTGCAACATGAGAATCCCCCTTCGTGTCTGATACCGCCATTATACAACATGTCCGGCCCGCCCGGCAACCTCGCCCCGCGCGTTTTGCCGCGGGGGGAGGCCGTCCGCCGGCAGACACGGAATTTCCCGGTATGTATTGCGCGCGGCGGGCAAAAATGGTAATATAACAAGGTTAGAGCATACGGAGATTTTGGAGGAATTCGATTGGCAGACATCAGAAACGAAATTGAACGGCGGCGGACCTTTGCGATTATCTCGCATCCGGACGCCGGTAAGACCACGCTGACGGAAAAGTTCCTGCTGTACGGCGGGGCGATCCAGCTCGCGGGCGCGGTCAAGGGAAAGAAAAACGCCCGCCACGCGGTGAGCGACTGGATGGAGATCGAAAAGCAGCGCGGCATCTCGGTGACCTCGTCGGTCATGCAGTTCAACTACGAGGGCTACTGCATCAACATCCTCGACACGCCGGGACATCAGGACTTCTCGGAGGACACCTACCGCACGCTGATGGCGGCGGACAGCGCGGTGATGGTGATCGACGCGGCCAAGGGCGTCGAGGCGCAGACGCGCAAGCTCTTCAAGGTCTGCCTGCTGCGGGATATCCCGATCTTCACCTTTGTCAACAAGATGGACCGGGAGGCGCGCAACCCGTTCGACCTGATGGAGCAGATCGAACAGGAGCTGGGCATCCGCACCTACCCGGTCAACTGGCCGATCGGCTGCGGCAGGGAATTCAAAGGGGTCTACGACCGCCACAAGCGGGAGATCATCTCCTTTTTGGGGGACGGCACCGCCAACGGGGTGCGTCAGGTGGAAAAGGTCGAGCTCTCGATGTCGGACGCGCGTCTGGGCGAGATGCTCGGCGAGAGCCTGCGGGAAACGCTGGTGGACGACGTGGAGCTGCTTGACGGCGCCTCCTACGAATTCGATATGGACGAGGTGCGCCACGGAAAGCTCTCGCCCGTGTTTTTCGGTTCCGCGCTCACCAATTTCGGCGTCGAGCCGTTTTTGGAGGACTTCCTCAAGATGACCACGCCGCCCCTGCCGCGCGGAAGCAGCGAGGGGGAGATCGATCCGTTCGATCCCGGCTTCTCGGCGTTCGTCTTCAAAATCCAGGCGAACATGAACAAGGCCCACCGCGACCGCGTGGCGTTCATGCGGATCTGCTCGGGGGAGTTCGACAAGGCGCAGGAGTATTACCACGTCCAGGGGGAGCGGAAGATCAAGCTCTCCCAGCCCCAGCAGCTGATGGCGCAGGACCGCGAGATCATCGACAGGGCCTACGCGGGGGACATCATCGGCGTGTTCGACCCGGGCGTTTTTTCGATCGGGGACACGATCTGCACGGCGAACCGCAAGTTTGAGTTCGCGGGCATCCCGACCTTCGCGCCCGAGCACTTCGCGCGCATCCGCCAGACCGACACCCTCAAGCGCAAGCAGTTCGTCAAGGGTACGACGCAGATCGCCCAGGAGGGCGCCATCCAGATCTTCCACGAGCCGAACACCGGCATGGAGGAGGTCATCGTCGGCGTGGTCGGCGTGCTCCAGTTCGAGGTGCTCGAGTACCGCCTCAAAAACGAGTACGGCGTGGACATCCGCCGCGACGGGCTCTCCTACCAGTATATCCGCTGGATCGAAAACGAGGAGTTCGACCCCAAACAGCTCGACATCTCCTCCGACACCAAGCTGGTCCAGGATTTTAAGGACCGCTACCTGCTCCTCTTCACCGACGAGTGGAACATCCGCTGGGCGCAGGAGCACAACAAATGGCTCGAGCTCTCCGAGTTCGGGCGCTGACGGAACCAACCGCGCCCCTTTTCGCCTCCCGGCCGGTTCCCATCGCCGGTGCACATCAAAACGACGGCCGCCTCTACGGAGGCGGCCGTCGTTTTCTTCCTCCCAATGGAGGGCGTTTGTAAACGGCGGGATTTATTTGATTGCGTCCCATTCCCGCAGGAGCTGCTCCAAGGACACGGCCGACAGTTCGTCCTTCATCGCCCGGAGGGCTTTGTCGACATGGGGATTCAAAATCTCCTTGAAGGAGCACCCGACCCGGCATTCCTTGGAGATGTTCTGGTGAAAGGTAAACAGCTCGTCCGCGTGGTCTCCCTCCACGGCCGTATAGACGTCCCACAAATTGATTTCATCGGGGGCCTTTGCCAGTTTGGTTATGCCGCGCCCCGTGGAAATCTGCAGCAGGCCGGCGGTCTTCAGCTTCCCGAAAATCTGGCGGATGAGAACGGGGTTGGCGCCGGTGCTCTCCGAGATCATTTCGCTCGTCATTTTCCGGTCCGGGTTTATCATGATCAGCATCATGGTGTGGATCGCCACGGTAAACTGCGTATTCATCTTCATGCTTCCCGGCCCCCTTGCGCCCGACTAAAAACAGTATACCGCCACAGACCGCGGAAGTCAATCGTAGCTATTGACACTACAAAATAAAGGTGCTATATTGATTGTTGTCAGATCAGCTGTAATTCAATCTGCAAAGGAGCGTCTGCCATGAAAAAAGAAGCTTTGGAAGTGTTAAAAAATCGCCGTTCGATCCGTAAATTCCAGTCCCGGCAGATTTCGGCGGAAGAGCTGGACACGGTTCTGGAAGCCGGCACCTACGCGCCTACCGCCGGCGGCAGGCAGGCCCCGGTGATCGTCGCCGTTCAGGACGCGGAGACGGTTGCGGCACTGGACGCCATGAACGCAAAGGTTATGGGAAACGCATCCGCGCATCCCTATTACGGCGCGCCGACCATTCTGCTCGTGATGGCGCCGGAAGAGGACGCGCAGGGGGAGCTGGACTGCTCGGCGATCGGCGGCAACCTGCTGAACGCCGCCTATGCCGTCGGGCTCGGGTCCTGCTGGATCCACCGCAGCAAGGAGATGTTCGAATCGGAGGAGGGCAAGGCGCTCCTCAAAAAATGGGGCCTGCCCGAAACCATGCGGAGCGTCTGCTCGATTGCGCTCGGCTATGCCGATTGCCCGCACCCGGACGCCGCGCCCAGGAAATCCGGCTACATCATCAAAGTCTGACCCGCCCAAGCCGGAACCGAAGCATCGAAAAAGGAGACTGCCGCGATCTCTGCGGCAGTCTCCTTTTTTTGCCTGATCCGCAAGGAGCGGAGGGGAATTTTGTGCGTCCGGCTTGACAGCCGGGAAATTATGGTGTATCATAGTACTAATATCACTAGTACAGCGGTACAGTATTTCCCGGGAAGCCGGGGAAGCCGCGCAAACCGGGCGCAGGGCCGCCCCGGGATTGTGTCCGCTTTGAAAAATTTCCCTCTGAGGAGTGTCCCATATCCATGGGAAATATGGTTAAAGAGATAGAACCATTTACCAGGCGGGAAAACCGGAGGGAGGGACGCAAAATGAAGCGGCAGCCGATGGGCAAACAGCAGTTCGACCGGCTTTACGGGCGTTTTCTGCCCCAGCTTTACCGCGCGGCCCTCTACCTGCTTGGGGACGGCAAAGCCGCCGCCCGCGCGGCGGGGGAGGCGTTCACCCGGACGGCCGCGGCGGCCTGCACGGCGGACGAGCGGGCCTTCGCGGTCGAGGCGGCGCGCCGCCTGTGCAAGATGTGCGAGCGGGCCGACCGGGGACTTGGCGGCTATTCCTCCGCGCTGGCGGAGGAGGTGGACGCGCGCGGCGCCGCGCTGCTCGAACAGCTGGGCGGGCTCTGCTTCGAGGACCGGGAGCTGGTCGTCCTGTCGGCGGTGCAGAACTTTTCGGTCTGCGAGATCGCGCGCATCCTGGGGATGTCCGAGTGGGCGGCCGGCATGCGACTGCGCCGCGCAGTGGAAAAGGTCTGTGCCTGCGTTGGGCAGCCGGTCGCGGCGGGCCAGCAGATTTCATAAAATATTGATAAAAAGTTTGTGCGGTTTTTTGGAAGGTTTTTTTACAAAAACTGTCCGAATTTGGCCGCGCGGATCGTTATGATAGGTAGAAAGGCCACAGTGACTGGAAAGGAGGCCGCCGGAATGAAAAAACTGCTTGCAGATCATGTCCTCTCCTGGTGCTCGCTGATCCTCGGATGTCTCGCCCTGCTGATCGCGGGGGGACTGCTCCTCGGCGGGTGCGGCGCGGACCGTTCGGAATACCAGGACGTCGTCGACCAGGTGAACGCCAAATACCACGAACAGCTTTCGGTCGACCTCGACCACGTCGACATCACGCCCGAGCAGCTGCGCGCGCACCTCGAAGCGGTCGCGCAGAGCCGCCGGGAGGCCATCCCCGCGGCGGACGCCGCCGTCTGATTGCTTTCTCCTCCCTTTCCTGGGTAAATAATCTCCTAATTCTCCAAAACAAAGGGCGCACCGGAAGGTGCGCCCTTTGTTTTATTCCGGATTTCCGCCCGGCAGCGAAAGGGTGAAGGTCGCGCCGCCGCCCGGCGTGTCGCCGGCTGTGAGCCTGCCCCGGTGGAGCGCGGCGATCTCCCGCGCGATCGACAGCCCCAGCCCGTAGTGCTCGCGGCCGCTGCGGGCCTTGTCGGCGCGGTAGAAGCGGTCGAAGACGCGCGCCTTTTCCCCGTCGGGGATGCCGGGACCGTTGTCGGCCACGCGGATGGAAAACCACCCGCGTTTCCACCCGGCGGAGAGCACGACCCTGCCGCCCTCCCCGGCGTAGCTGACGGCGTTGTCCACCAGGATCGAGAGCACCTGCCGGATGCGCTGCTGGTCGCAGCGGCAGCGGGGGAGGGTCTCCTCGGGCAGCGAGACGGAGATGCGGATCTGCTTTTCCGCGGCGGCGGGCTCGAACCATTCGGCCGCGTCGAGCAGGAGGGTTTCGAGGTCCGTCTCCTCCTTCTGGACCGACCAGCTGCTGTTGTCGGCGCTGGCGAGCATGAGCATGTCGTCGACCAGCCGGGACATGCGGGAGCACTCCTGCGAGATCGTCTGGGCAAAGCGGTCGGCCTGCTCGGGGGAGGCGCGCCGCATGACCGACGCGCTCGTGCCGATGACCGCGAGGGGGGCGCGCAGCTCGTGGGAGGCCGCCGAGACGAACTCCATCTGCCTTCGGCGGCTCTCCTCGACCGGACGGATGGCGAACTTGACGAAAAACCACCAGAAGATGGAGAGCAGCAGCACGGCGGCGGCCGAAAGCCCGGTGAACGCCCAGCTCAGGCGGGCGGTCTGGGCCTGCTCGGGCGCCTTGGGCTTGACGAGGGCGAGGGAGACCCACCCGCCGGGGATCGGCACCGACGCGACGGCGGCGTGACAGGCGCCGAGGGAGGGGTCGGCGTAGGAGAAGGAGAGGGTGCGGGGGTGCAGCTGGGTGTCGGGGGGCTTGTTTGCGTCGAAGCCGAAGCGGTCGAGCGCCGCCTGCTTGACCCGGTCGGAGACCTCCTGGCGGAAGGGCGCGGTCCAGCTTCCACGGTAGAGCAGCGGCCTGCCCGCGTCCTCGATGCAGAGCAGCAGGCCGCCCGCCTCCGTCTGGGAAAGCCAGGTGTGGTCGAGGACGCGCTGGCTGCCCAGGTGGCTGAGGACGGCAGAGAGGTCGCTCGCAAAGGACTCGTCCGCCCGCTGGCGGAGCTGGTAGGCGGAGATCTGGAAGGAGGAGACCGCCATGCCGATGAGGATGACGCTGGTGATGAGGGCGCACACGACGGTGAGCCGGACGCGCAGCCGCTTAAACATCGCCTTCCTCCAACCGGTAGCCGACGCCGCGCACCGTCTGGATGAGGATGCGGCTGCCGACCGAGCGGAGCCTGCGGCGCAGGAAGTGGATATAGTTGTCGAGGTTGCCGTCCTCCACGCCTGCGTCCGGCCCCCACACCCGGGTGAGCAGCACGGCGCGCGGCAGGGTTTGGCCGGGGTTCTTGAGCAGGGTTTCGAGCAGGGCGGCCTCCCGCTTGGAGAGGGCGCAGCCGCCCGACGAACCGCGCAGGGATTTTTTGGCGGCGTCGAAGACGACGTCGCCGTATTCGGTCACGTCGGAGCTCTCCCAGCGGCGGGGGCGGCGGCACATGGCGCGCACCCGCGCGAGCAGCTCCTCCACGGCGAACGGCTTGACGAGGTAGTCGTCCGCGCCCGCGTCGAGCCCCTCGACCCGCTGGCCGATGTTGCCCAGCGCGGTGACGAGCAGGACGGGGGTGGAAATCCCGCCGGAGCGGAGCTTGCGCAGGACGGTGACGCCGTCCATGACCGGGAGCATCCGGTCGAGCAGGATGAGGTCGTGCGCGCCCTCCCGGGCCCAGCGCAGGCCGTCGTCGCCGTCGTGGCAGACGTCGACCTCGAACCCCTCCTCGTTCAGCGCGAAGGCGACCGCCTCGCACAGCTTCACATCGTCCTCTACGAGCAGAATCCGCATATCGATATCCTCCGTGCGGCGGGTTCCCCCACCGTTACTGTTTGTAGTATAGCACGCGAATCTGGAAAATTCCTTTAAATCTTTGGAGAAAATTTAG
Organism: Anaerotruncus massiliensis (ex Togo et al. 2026); assembly: GCF_030825285.1. NCBI lineage: Bacteria > Bacillati > Bacillota > Clostridia > Eubacteriales > Oscillospiraceae > Anaerotruncus > Anaerotruncus massiliensis (ex Togo et al. 2026). The sequence goes on along the minus strand of NZ_JAPJQF010000012.1, from coordinate 23,406 downwards.
AGATTCGGGTGATAGAGTAGCGGTAGGCAAAAACCAACAACCAGTTTGGAGGATACGATCATATGAGAAAGCGACTGAAACGGCTGGGCGCGCTGGCGCTCGCGGGCATGATGCTGGCGCTCTCCGCCTGCGGGGACAATTCCCCCTCCGCGCCGGGCGGCGACGCCCCGGGCGGGCAGGCGGCGATGGGCCGCTATATCGAAGAGGAATACACGCTCCCCGAAGGGGTGGGCTATGTGGCGGCCGTCCACCGCGCCGAGGACGGCTCGATCAGGCTGCTGTGCAACCTCGACAAGGAGATGATGCTCGGCAAGTGGTACGTCTATGCCTCGACGGACGGCGGCAGGCGCTGGATGCAGGAGGAGACCCCCTGGCTCGACGGCCTGGGCGAGCTGCTCACCGTCGAAGCGGCGGCGTGGGACAGGGCGGGCAACCTCTACATGCAGTACATGCCGATGACGCAGGCGGAGTTTGACGCGCTGATGGCGCAGATGGAAGCCGCCAAAGGAGGCGGCGCGTCCGCCGCGGCCGCCGAATCCGCGGAAACCTCCGCGTCCTCGGACGCCCCCGCGCCCGAAGGGGACGCCGCCGGGACGGACGGGGAGGACGCCGGGGATAACGGGGACGAGGGGTTGACCTCGGGCCCGCAGATGCCAAGCTCCAAGCTGGTCAAGGTGGACCCGGCGGGGAACGTGGAGGAGCTCGGCTTCACGCTGGAGGCGCAGATGGACTACGGGACGCTGGGCGCGCGCGGGTTGCAGGTCGCGGAAAACGGCGACCTCATCGCGGAGTGCGCCTTCGTCCTCGCGCAGTTTGACCCGGCCACCGGCGAATGCAAGCACCTCTATGACCCGGAGGCCTTTGCCAATTCGATTTCCTATACGACCCTCCAGGACACGCTGGCGATGACCGACGGCGACCTCGTCACCTTCTACGACCTCACGACGGGGGAGCAGACAGGCTCCTTCTCCACGGCCGGGCAGCAGCCTGAGGATGGCGGCCCGAAAGGTGCGACGATGGCCGAATCGGCGTCGTACGAGCGGGTGCTCGCCTCCGATCCGGAGAACGGGGCGGTCTACTTCGCGGACAGCACGGGCGTCTACCGGCACCTGCTTGACGGCGCGGTGACCGAACGGCTGATCGACGGCGAACTCTGTTCCCTCAATATGCCGGCGCTTCGGCTGACCGACCTGATCGTGAAAGAGGACGGCAGTCTGCTGCTGCTCTACGCGGACGGCATGGACCGGACGCTCATGAACTACACCTATTCGGCGGACACCCCGACGGTGCCCGACAAGGAGCTGAGGGTGTTCTCCCTGCGGGACAACAAGACCATCCGCCAGGCGATGGGCCTCTTCCAGCGGCAGAACCCCGACGTGCACGTGGTCTATGACGTGGCGCTGACGGGTGCCGACGCGGTGACCGCGTCGGACGCGCTGCGCACGCTGGCCAACGAGCTGCTCGCCGGCAAGGGCCCCGACCTGCTCGTGCTCGACGGCATGCCGATCGACAGCTATGTTGAAAAGGGCGTCCTGCTCGACCTTTCCGAGCCGGTCGGCGGCAAGACCGCCTCGGGCGAATGGCTGAAGGCCGAGGCGGAGAGCTTCAAGACCGCCGACGGCAGGATCTACGCGGTACCCGCGCGTTTCTCGGTGCCGGTCATCCTGGCCGATGAGGAAGCCGCGCGGGCGAAGGATCTGACCGCGCTTGCCGACTGGCTGGCCGCGCAGGCGGGGCGGTTCCCCGGGATCCACGGCGGCGCGCTCAGCATTGTCCATCCCGCCGCGATGATCGACCTTTTCTACCCGGTCTGCTCCCCCGCTTGGTTCCAGGCGGACGGCTCGATGGACGAGGAGGCGTTCCGCGCCTTCCTGACCGACCTCAAGCGGATTGCCGGCAGCGCCACCGGCGAGCAGGCGGAGGAGAGCAAGGCCGCCTATGAATATACCGGCGCCGCCTCCTACGATCTGCTGTGGGACGGCCTGCGCTGGACCTATGATATGCTCGGCGCGGCGGCCGGAAGCCTCGACTCGGTGAAGGCGCTCGCGGCGCCGGACGCCTGCATCGTCAAACACGGCGGCGGAGAGCTCGCCCCGCTGCCCGGCCAGGTCTCGGGCGTGTTCGTGCCGCGCACCATCCTCGGCGTCAACGCGGAGAGCAAGCAGGCGGATATGGCGCAGGCTTTCCTCGGGCTGGTCCTGTCCGAGCAGGTGCAGAAAAACAACTTTGACGACGGTATGCCGGTCAACGCGGCGGTCTTCTCGAACAGCTTTGTCAACCCGAATCCGGGCGATCCGGACGGGATGTATTACGGCTCCTCCTGGACCGGCGAGGACGGGGAGGAGATTTCGATGGATCTGCAGGTGACCTGGCCCTCCGACGCGTTCATGGAGAACGCCGAGAACTGGATCACCGCGCTCGACACCCCCTCCGCCTCCGACGAGGTGGTCAAACAGATGGTGCTCGACGAGACGGCGGGCTATTTCGACGGGACGCGGACCCTTGACGAAGCGGTGACCGCCCTGCGCGAGAAGCTCAACATCTATCTTGCGGAGTAGGGCCGTGAACAGCCGTACGGCCGGCCGTATGCGGGGGCTGCTTTTCATCCTCCCGAGTCTTCTGGGGGTGGGCGTCTTCGTGCTCGCCCCCTTCCTCGAGGTGGTCCGGCGCTCCTTCACCGGGGCGATGAACGGCGCCTTCGTGGGCCTCAAAAACTATGCCGACGTCTTTTCCAACGGGGCGTTCCGCCTCGCGGCGGGCAACACGCTGCGGTTCGTGGCGTTCTGCATGCCGCTGCTCATCTCCCTCTCGCTGCTCGTGGCGGTCATCCTCTACGGCAACCCCCGCCGCGCCGGCTTCTTCAAGACCACCTTCCTCATCCCGATGGCGATCCCCGTCGCGTCGATCGTCCTGATCTGGAAAGCGCTCTTCCACGCGGACGGGCTCGTCAACTCCTGGATCACGGCGCTCGGCGGGCAGGGGACCGACTGGATGCAGAGCTCCGCCGCCTTCTGGGTGCTGGTGGGCAGCTACATCTGGAAGAACCTCGGCTACGACGTCATCCTCTGGATGGCCGGGCTCGCGAACATCTCGACCGACATCTACGAGGCGGCCGCGATCGACGGGGCGGGCGCATGGACGACCTTCACGCGGGTGACGCTCCCCAACCTGCTGCCCTCCCTCTACACGATCACGGTGCTGAGCTTTCTCAATTCCTTCAAGGTTTTCCGCGAGGCCTACCTCGTGGCGGGGGATTATCCCCACAGCAGCATGTACCTGCTCCAGCACCTCTTCAGCAACTGGTTCCGCGAGCTGTCGATGGATAAGCTCGCGGCGGCCGCGGTGCTCGTGGCGGCCGTGATCCTGCTGCTCATCCTGCTTTTGCGGCGCGCGTGGGAGACGGAATAGCCGCCCGCCGCGCGCCCATCGCCGCGGGGGCGGGAAACCAAACGGCAAAGCCGTTTTCGGGCCGCTTCGCGGCCCGCGCGCCCGGCGGGGCCGGGCGCGGTTTCCCGCCCCGCCCCAACTTTTCATCCGCGCAAGGAGGCTGTGATGCGTAAAATCCGACAAAGCCTGCCGCTTCTCCTCCCGCTGGTTTTATCGGCGGCGGTGTGGCTGCCGATCGTCTTTCTGGTCGGCGGCTCCTTCATGGGGGAGGCGGAACTCACCGCGAACCTCGCGCCCGTGCTTTCGGGCGGGGAGGGGTTCGCGCGGTGGGACCTCATCCCCCTCTACCCGACGCTGCGCCCCTATGTGGAGCTGCTGCTCGATTCGCCCGGGTTCTTCGTCATGTTCTGGAACTCGGTGAAGATCACCCTCGGGACGCTGGCCGGGCAGCTCCTGGTGGGCGTGCCCGCCGCGTGGGGGTTCGCCCGGCATGAGTTCCCCTGCAAAAACCTGCTGTTCACCCTCTATATCGTGCTGATGCTCATGCCCTTCCAGGTGACGATGATGCCCACCTATCTGGTGCTCGACCGGCTGAACCTGCTCGATACGCTGACGGGCATCATCCTGCCCGCCGCGTTTTCCACCTTTCCGGTGTTCATCATGTACCGGTTTTTCAGGGGGATTCCGCAGGCGCTCATCGAGTCGGCCGAGCTGGACGGCGCGGGGAGCTTCCGCATCTTCTGGTCGATCGGCCTGCCGCTCGGCGCGGGGGGCGTGATGTCGGCGGTGGTGCTGGGCTTCCTCGACTGCTGGAACCTCATCGAACCGCCGATGACCTATCTCAAGACCAAAGCGCTCTGGCCGCTCTCCCTCTATCTGCCGCAGGTCGTGACGGGCCGCGCGGGCTTGGCGCTGGCCGCCTCGGTGGTGGCGCTCATCCCGGCGATCCTCGTCTTCCTCTACGGGCAGAGCTACCTTGAACAGGGAATTATTGCCGCGGGCATAAAGGAATGAAACCGATGAATCTGAAAACGATCTTTACATACAAAACCGACCGCTCCCGTCCGGTTACCATCCAACGGCGCGCCCTGCGGCTGCTGGCGGGCTTTCTCGTATTCATGCTGGCCTGCACGCTGCTCTCCCGCGCGGCCGATTCGCTGACCGTCGCGCAGGTGACGACCGAAAAGCCCGCGCGCGCGGCCATCCCGCACACAGTGGAGAAGGACGGCCGGCTCGAACCGGCGCAGGAGCGCCCGGTCACGGCGGAAGGCGGGATCCTCGTGGGGAGCGTTGCCGTCGGCGAGGGGCAGCAGGTGAAAGCGGGAGACCTGCTGTTCACCCTCGACGCGGACGATCTCGCGCGGCAGGTGCTGGAAAAGCAGCTCGAGCTCCAGCGCGCCCAGCTCCAGCTCCAGGAGGCGCAGCAGAAGGCCGCGCTGGGGGAGGAGAAGGACGAACTGTCCGCCCTGCGCGCGCAGGAGGACTACGACATGGCGATGGAGCGCAGCCGCCTCAAGCTGCAGCAGGCGGGGGAGGACCGCCGCCGGGCGCGGCAGGCGCTGCGCGACTACAAAAACGACAACGACGTGGATGAGGACGAGGACGACGAGGACCTCGATCCGACCTATATCGCGCTGCGGGACGACTACCGCGCCAAGCAGCGCGCCTATGAGGAGGCGCTGAGCGACCAGGACCGGGCGAAGGTGGACGCGGAGCGCGTGCTGGAGGATTTGGAGCTGGAGGACCCGGACAACAGCGCGGCGACGCTCGGGATCGACGTGCGGCTCCGGCAGCTCGAGCTCTCCCGGCTCCAGGCGCTCTCCGAGGCGGGCGGCGAAATCTACGCGCCCATCGACGGCGCGGTGACGGCGCTCTCCGTCGCGCCCGGAAAGCGGACGGCAGACGAAGCGGCGCTGCTGCTGGCGGGTGCGGAAGCGGGGTTCCGTTTCACCTGTGAGATCACCGACGACGAGCGGGAGTACCTCTCGCCGGGCGACAAGGTGAAGCTCGAGCTCCCGGGCCACAAACGCGCGGACGGCACGGTGGAGAGCATCGCCGCGCTGGCGGACAAGAACGGCTTTGCCAAAGTGACGGTCTCCCTCCCCGCCGGGAAGGGGGAGGCCGGGATGCCGGCGGTACTGTCCGCCACCACCCGTTCGGAGCAGTACCGCACGACGGTGCCGGTATCGGCGCTGCATAAGGAGGGGGAGCGGTATTACGTCCTGGCGGTGCGGGAGACCGAGTCGGTGCTCGGCGTGGAGCAGAGCGCCGAGCGGCTCGACGTGACGCTGCTCGACCGCAACGAGACGACCGCGGCGGTCGAGGGGCCGCTCACGACCGACGATTGGATCATCACGGGCGGCAACAAGACGGTGCGTGAAAACGACCGCGTCCGCCCGGAGGCCACATGACCACCGTCCTGCGCCGTCTGGAGGGGCCGCTGGCGCTCCTGCTGGCGCTGGCCCTCTGGGCGGGCGCCTGCCTCTTCGCGGGGGCGGCCGCGCCGCTCGGGGAGCGCGCCGCGCTCCAAATCGGCGGCGCGCCGGCGGGAGTCCCCGCAGCCCGGGAGATGGCCGCCGCCGAGGCGCGCACGGAGCATCCGCTCGCCTTCACCCTCTGGCGGCAGGAGGACGGGCAGACGGTCGAAAGCCCCGCGCTCGGCCGGGAACGCACCGTGTCCGTTCTCACGCTGTGGGGGGAGAGCGCCCTGCTCCTGCCGGACGCGCGCCCCTCCCTCGCGCCCGCGGCGGGGAACGGCTGTCTCATCGACCGGACGACGGCGCTCTCCCTCTTCGGGGACGCGCGCGCCGAGGGGCAGAAGGTGCGCTGGAACGGCCGGGACTACACCGTCCGGGGCGTCTTCGACGCGCCGGAGGCCACCCTCGCCGTGGAGGCGGACCCCGCGTCGGAGGTCCTCTTCGACCGCGTCACCCTCGACCTTTCGGGGGAGGAAAACCCGCGCGGGCGCGCGGAGGAATTCGCCATGCGCCACGGCCTGCCCGGGGAACGCATCGTGCAGTACGGCGGCCTCGCGGCGCTCGCCCGCTTCTTCTGCCTGCTGCCCGCGCTGGCGGCGGCCTGCTCGCTCGCCGTGCGCTTTTTCGGCCGTGCCCGCGTCCGCCGTGACTGGCCGGTCCAGCGGGCGCTGCTCTGGATTGCAGCGGTCGCCGCGGCCGCGGCCGTCCTCTGGCTGGCGGGCGTGCGCCCCGCGGTCCCGCAGGATTTGATCCCGACCCGCTGGTCGGATTTTTCCTTCTGGGAGACCCTCTTCACCGAGCGGCGCGCCGAGTGGACGGATTACCTCTGGATGAAGAAGGAACGCCCCGACGTGCTGCTGCTGACCGCGCTCCTCAAGGCGGCTACCTGCTCGCTCGCCGCGCTCCTCTTGGCGGCGCGCCCGGCGCTGCGCCGCCCGGCGGCGGGCCCCCGGGCTTTCGCGTTCCTGCTCGCGGCCTGCCTCTGCGGGAGCTTCGCGGGAGTGGCGCTGGTCGGCGGGGGGGAGCTGCTCGCACGCGACCTGCCGATGCTCTGGCTGACGGCGCCCCTCTGGCTGGCGGCGTGCCGCGCGGTGGAAAAGATACCGGATTGAAAAGGGCGGAGCGGGCTGCTCCGCCCTTTTCTTCCGGATATGGTAACAAAACGCTGGAATTTTTCGACCGAGAGCATTATACTGGAACGGAACATTACAATCGGCCGGCGGGAAGGGAATCCCCCGGCCTGGGAGGAACCGGCATTATGATGGGAGTCATTTTCGATTTTAACGGGACGCTCTTTTTCGACGGGGAGCAGCAGGAGCGGGCGTGGCGGCTCTTTGCGCGGGAGGCGTTTGGGAAGGAGATTTCCGACGGGGAGTTTCGGGAGTGCGTGCACGGGCGCAACAACGATTTTACCATGCAGCATCTCGCCGGGAAGGCTCTGAGCGCGCGGCAGGTCGACGAATACGTCGAGGAAAAGGAGACGATCTACCGGCGGCTCTGCCGGAAGGACGCGGCGCGCTTCCACCTCGCGCTGGGCGCGGAGGAGCTTCTGGACGAGCTCCGCGAGCGCGGGATCCCCCGGACGATCGCGACCGCTTCCCGCAGGGGCAACGTGGATTTTTATATCGAGAGCTTCCGCCTGGAGCGGTGGTTCGACGTTGAAAAGCTCGTCTACGACGACGGCACCATTCTCGGGAAGCCGGCGCCGGACTTCTACCTGCGGGCCGCCGAGACGCTCGGGCTCGAGCCGAAGAACTGCATCGTCTTCGAGGACGCGGTCTCGGGGCTTCGCGCGGCAGCGGCGGCGGGCGCGGGGAAGGTGATCGCGGTCGCCCCGGAGGAGCGGCGGGAGGCGTTTGAGCGGATGCCGGAGGTGTATGAGGTCATCCCGAACTTCCACGAATTCGACCGTCTCCTGCTGCGGGAATAAGGAGACGTCCGTCCGCGCCGGACGGATGAGGCGCGGGCCGAGAAATTGAAAATCCGAGGTGATGTGGTTTGCGTACTGTAAACACCCCCGCGTTGGAGACAGAGCGACTGACCTTGAGAAGATTTGCGGAAGACGACTTGCCCGCTTTGTTTGCCATTTTCAGCGACGGGGAGGTAAACCGTTTTCTGCCGTGGTTTCCATTACGGTCCATGGATGAAGCACGGGCCTTCTGGCAGGAGCGGTACGCGGAACGCTACAGGCAGGAGCGGGCCTATCAATACGCCGTTTGTCTGAAAAGTGACAACATTCCGATCGGTTATGTGAACGTCAGCATGGAAGAACACCATGATTTGGGTTATGGGCTGCGCAAAGAGTTCTGGCACGGGGGTATTGTGACCGAGGCGTGCGGGGCTGTCATCGAGCGTGTAAAGGCGGACGGGCTTCCATACGTTACCGCTACGCACGACCGGAACAATCCGCGCAGCGGCGCGGTCATGGTCCGGTTGGGGATGCGCTATCAATATTCCTACGAGGAGCAGTGGCAGCCGAAAAATATTCCGGTGACATTCCGGATGTACCAGTTGAATTTTCATGGAAAACAAGATGAAGTCGTTTACCGAAAGTATTGGGATCATTCCGCCGTGCATTTTGTAGAAACGGCCGCATGACCGGGCTCACGGGATTAAAACAGCCGCCCATCCGGGCGGCTGTTTTATCGTATTGTTTGCGCGTGGGTGCCGTTTTTCCGCAGGATCCATGATGTTGTCACAAAAAACTTGCTTATTCCCGCCGATTACAGTATAATGTTGCTTAACTGTAACAACGATAGCCGGATCGGCAGCGATCTGTTCTGGGCGGCCGGCGGAAGCGGTGGGGGATGAGCGTCGTGAGGCGATACGCAAAGGGCGGCCTTATTTCTTTGTTCATTTCTTTGCTGCTGCTGGGCGGCATAACGGTCCACGCGGTCACACAGGTGCAGTGCTACGGCAGGCTGATCAACTATGTGGGCATTGTGCGGGGCGCCACGCAGCGGCTGGTGAAGCTGGAGCTGATGGACCAACCAGGCGACGGCCTTGTGGAATATCTGGACGGCATCCTGGCGGACCTGTCCGGAGAGGGTGGGGAATACGGCCTGCCGAACCCCAAGGACGCGGCGTACCGGCGGGAGCTGGAGGAACTCAAGGGCATGTGGGTCCAGGTGAAGGACCACATCGACGCGTACCGGGCGGGAGCGGAGGACAGCGGGCCGCTGCTCACGCTGAGCGAACGCTATTTCGAGCAGGCCAACGACACGGTCTTTGCCGCCGAGGCCTATACCACCCGCCAGTCGAAAACCCTGCTGGCGGCGTGCGCCGTCATGCTGGGCATCATGCTGGCGACCTGGTTGTTCATCTTCTGGGCGGCCTCGAAAAAGCTGCTCCTGCTGGAGAGCACCAACCAGCGGCTGAGCGATCTGGCGCAGCGGGATCCGCTGACCGGGGCCTACCAGATCGACGCCTTCAAGGAGAAGGCCCAGACCCTGCTGGACCGGGCGGGGAATGAGCGGTACGCCGTGATCTGTACGGATTTCGTGGATTTCAAGTATATCAACGACATGTTCGGGTACGCCTACGGCGACGAGGTGCTGGCCCGGTATGGGGAGATCCTTCGCGCCGGGCTGCGGGAGCGGGAATTGTGCGGCCGGGTCTCGGCCGACAATTTCGTGCTGCTGCTGCGGTATGACCGGAAGGAGGAGGCGGCCGCGCGCCAGCGGGAGGCCGACCGGAAGATTACCGCATATATGCGCAGCTCGCCCGGACGGCAGAGCCTGTCCACCTGCTGCGGAATCTGCTGCGTGGGGGACGTGGTCGAAAAGCTCGGCGTCGGGGGGCTCATGGACCGGGCGGGCTTTGCGCGCAAGATGGTCAAAACCAAAACCAGCCCCAACTATGTCTATTACGACGACAGCATCCGCCGCAAGCTGTGGGAGGAGAAGGACATCGAGAGCCGGATGGCTTCCGCCCTCGAGCGCCGGGAGTTCGTCGTCTATTACCAGCCGAAGGTGGACCTGCGCACGGGGAGGATCGCCTCCTCCGAGGCGCTGGTCCGCTGGAAGCTCAGCGGGGGGCGGGTCATCCCGCCCGATCAGTTCATCCCGGTCTTTGAGCGGAAGTTCATGATCGGGCAATTGGACCAGTACGTCATGGAGGAGGTCTGCCGCTGGCTGCGCGGCCGGCTGGACGCGGGGGAGTCCGCGCTGCCGGTATCCGTCAATGTGTCCCGGCTGCAGTTCTATGACGAGGGGTTCGTGGACCGCTATGTGGAGATCCGGGACAGGTTCCAAATCCCTCCGGAGCTGTTGGAGATCGAGTTCACCGAGTCCATCGTCCTCGACAACGCCGGCCTGCTCCTCCGGACGGTCAACGCGCTGAAGCAGGCGGGATTTGCCTGCTCGATCGACGATTTCGGCAAGGGCTACTCCTCCCTGAGCCTGCTGAAGGACCTGCCGGCGGACGCGCTGAAGATCGACCGCTTTTTCTTCGAGGACGGGACGGACGAGGAGCGGGAGTGGGCCATCATCCAGGGCGTCGTCGATTTGGTGCACAGATTTCACATCCACGCGGTGGCGGAGGGGATCGAGACGCCGGAGCAGGTGCGGCGGCTGCGGGAAGTGGGCTGCGACTATGTCCAGGGCTTCGTCTTCTACCACCCCATGACACAGGAGGACTATGAACGGGAGCTGCGGCGCCAGGAGGAGACCCCCGCGCCCTCCCGCTGCGGAAAAGAGCAAGCCCCGGGCTGACGGCACGCGTTATTCGGCGTGCCGGCCGGCCCGGAAAAAGCGAAGGCCCCCCGCTTCAGCGGGGGGCCTTCGGGCTTTATCCGTTGCTTTGCATCAGGTTTTCCGCGAACTTGCGGAGCTCGTCCTCGTTGGTAATCTTGGGCGCGCTCTGCTTGATCGTCTCCTGAACATAGACGGGCAGGGAGGAAAAATACTGCTGCATCTGCGGATTTTCAAAACATTCGGGCATGTTTGCCACCTCCGGTAATAGTATGGACGGGGGAAAGCCCCCTAAACTGGAAAGTTCTCCTAATAAAAGGAGGGCGGCTGCTCCACAAGGCTGCGGACGTAGGCCTGCATCTCCTTTTTGGAGCGGATCTGGTGGGTGTGCGCGATGACGGCCTGCTGCTGCTCGTGGCTCAGCGAGGCGAAATACTCCATGGCGGGCATGTTTTCGGCGAGCGCCATGCCGAACCCCATGGGGATCTCGGGACCGTTAGCATAGTTTTGCATGGTGGGAACTCCTTTCCGCCGCGCGGCATACAATGGGCTATCCCCCAAACGGGGAGGTGAAGCAATGGATTTGAGAAACGGGCGCATCACGATCGGCGAGATCCTCGCCAATCCGAACGCGCGCGCGATGATACAGCGCGCCTACCCAAAGGTGCTCGCCAGCCCGATGGCGGCGCGGTTCCGCGGCATGCAGCTGGGCACGGCGATGCAGTACGCGGGGCGCTTCGTCCCGCGGGCGCAGCTCGACCGGGTGGTCGCGCGGCTCAAAGAACTGTAGCTTTTTCGGCGGAGGGCGCACCCTCCGCCGTTTTTTATTTGTCGCCGGCCATGAGGTTTTCGGCGTAGCGGTGCAGCTCGTCGATGCTGTGGACGTTGCCGCAGCGCTGCTGGATCATCCCCTGCACGTAGTCGGGCAGGGACATGAAATAGGATTTGGCGGTATCGTCGCAGCTGAGCATTTCGTTCAGCCCGCCGGGATAGTTGGATCTGGGCATACTCTCACCTCGCAGATTTAATGGATGTCGGCCTTCCACAGGCCGTGCAGGTTGCACCAGGCGTAGGCCGCCTCGGGCGCGTCGCCTTCGGAGAGGGCGAACTTCGCGACCGGGTCGCGGTCGACGGGCAGCTTTTTGAGCTGCCAGCCCTCCTTCGTGACGAGGCAGACCCAGCCGATGCTGTGCTCCCTGCTCATCGGGTGCGGCACGTCGCCGACGCAGACTTCAACGGTGTTTCCCTGCTTTTTGACGACGGGGACATGCTTTTCGGCGGCGCCGTCCGACGTGTTGGCGCGCAGCGCCTTCATCGGGTCGCCGCAGCAGGCGAGTGTCGGGCTGCCCTCGATGACGGCGGCGATTTTTTTACAGTCCTCACAGTAGAGGAAGGTTGGATGTTCCATAGCGTGACCTCCCGGATTTTTGATGGGATTATTGTTTGCGCGCGGCAGGAAAATATGCAAAAAAACGCCCGTTGTCAAACGGGCGTTTTCGATTTTGCGCGTCTTCAGGACCCGACGATCTTCCCGCCGTTGGGGTGCAGGACCTGGCCGCTCATATAACTCGCGTCGTCCGACGCGAGGAAGACGTAGCTGGAGGCAACCTCGAACGGCTGTCCGGCGCGCAGCATGGGCACGCGGGAGGTATCGGTGCCGAAGGTCTGGACCTCCCGCGCGGAGTAGGAGGCGGGGATGAGCGGGGTCCAGATGGGGCCGGGGGCGACGGCGTTGACGCGCACGCCCTGTCCCTCGAGCGAGAGGGAGAGGGAACGGGTGAGCGCCATGACCGCGCCCTTGGTGGCGCTGTAATCGATGAGCAGCGGCTCGCCCGCGTAGGCGGTGACGGAGGTGGTGTTGATGATCGAGCTGCCGCGGCCGAGATGGGGGAGCGCGGCCTGGATGAGATAGAAATAGGAGAGGATATTCGTTTCAAAGGTGGCGAGAAGCTGCTCTCGGGTGATGTCCAGGATGCTCCGGCGGATGAATTGGACGGCGTGGTTGTTGACGAGAACGTTCAGCTTGCCGTAGCACCCCACCGTCCGCTCGACGGCGGCGCGGCAGCAGGCGGGGTCGCGCAGGTCGCCGGGCAGCAGCAGGCACCGCCGCCCGAGCTCCTCGACATGGGCCTTCGTCTCGGCGGCGTCCTGCTCCTCGCAGAGGTAGGCGACCGCCAGGTCCGCGCCCTCCTTCGCGAAGGCGTAGGCGACGGCGCGCCCGATGCCGCTGTCGCCCCCGGTGATGAGCGCGACCCGGTCGCACAGGCGGCCGCCCCCGGCGGCGCAGGCGTTCTCCGAGATCGGCCGGGGCTGCATGACGGCCTCCATGCCCGGCTGGCGGTCCTGCTGCTGGGGCGGGAAGGCGACGGGCACCTCCTCGCATTTCGTTTCGGTTTTGAGATAGTCGTAGACGGGATACATCTTGCCACCCCTTGTGATAAAGTTGGGTACCATGCTGAATCATATGCCGCGGGCCCGCTTTCCATGCGCCCCCGGGGGAAGTGTGACCTAGTCACCGTAACAACACCAAAAAGGTATATAATAGAGCCATACCAAACAACCGCAAAACAAGGAGGCAGATGATATGTCAGTCAAAACTTTGACCAAGGATAATTTCACCACAGAGGTTTTACAGTCCGACCAGGCGGTGCTCCTGGACTTCTGGGCGCCCTGGTGCGGGCCCTGCCGCATGGTTTCCCCGATCGTGGACCAGGTGGCGGCGGAGGTCGACGGGCGCGCGAAGGTCGGCAAGGTGAACGTCGACGAGCAACCCGAGCTCGCGGCGCAGTTCGGCGTCATGAGCATCCCGACCCTCGTCGTGATGAAGCAGGGCAAGGCGGTCGCCACCCGCGTGGGCGTGCAGAGCAAACAGGCGATCCTGAACATGCTCGGCTGATCGGAAAGGAGGGGAGCGAAATGAAGGTACTGATCGTCGGCGGCGTCGCGGGCGGCGCGTCGGCCGCGGCGCGGCTGCGCCGGCTGGACGAAGAGGCGCAGATCGTCGTTTTTGAGCGCGGCGAGTATATCTCCTATGCGAACTGCGGGCTGCCCTATTATATCGGCGGCGAGATCACCGACAAGAAATCGCTGACTCTCCAGACCCCGCAGAGCTTTAAGGAGCGCTTCAACATCGACGTGCGCACCGGCTGCGAGGTCGTCTCGATCGACCGCGCGAAGAGGACGGTGACCGTCCGCGTCGCCGCGACCGGCGAAAGCTACACCGAAGCCTACGACAAGCTCCTGCTCTCGCCGGGCGCGGAACCGCTGCGGCCCCCCATCCCCGGCATCGAACACGAGCGGATCTTCACCCTGCGCACCGTTCCAGACACCTACCGCATCCGCGCCTTCGTCGAGGAGGCGCGCCCCAGGACGGCGGTGGTGGTCGGCGGCGGATACATCGGCGTCGAGATGGCGGAGAACCTCACGCGGGCGGGGCTATCGGTCACCGTCGTCGAGCTGGCGGACCATGTGATCGGCCCGCTCGACTACGACATGGCCAGCTTCGTCGAGCGCTACCTTGCCTCCAAGGGGGTGCGCCTGCTGCTGCAAAACGGCGTGAAGGCCTTTCCCCCCGCGCCGGACGGCGGCGTGACCGTCTCCCTCGAGCGGGGCGTCCTGAACGCCGACCTCGTGCTGCTGTCGATCGGGGTACGCCCCGACGGCCGTCTTGCGAAGGAGGCGGGGCTTACGGTCAACCCGCGCGGCGCGATTGTCGTCGATCCCCACATGCGTACCTCCGATCCCGACATTTACGCGGTGGGGGACGCGGTGGAGATCACCGACTTCGTGACGGGCGCGCCTGGCTACATCCCGCTCGCGGGCCCGGCGAACAAGCAGGGCCGCATCGCGGCCGACAACCTTGCGGGCATCCCCAGCGTATACCGCGGCACCCAGGGCTCGTCGGTGCTCAAGCTCTTCGACATGGCCGTCGCGACGACCGGCCTCAACGAGCGCGCGGCGAAGGCCGCGGGGCTCGACTGTGACAAGGTGCACATCCACGGGACCTCCCACGCGGCCTATTACCCCGGCGCGCGGAACCTCGAGATGAAGGTGGTCTTCGAGCGGGGGACGGGGAAGATCCTCGGCGCCCAGCTCGTGGGCTTCGACGGCGTCGACAAGCGCTGCGACGTGCTGGCGACCGCTATCCGCGCGGGCATGACCGCCGCCGACCTGGCGGAGCTCGAGCTCTGCTACGCTCCGCCCTTCTCCTCCGCGAAGGACCCCGTCAACATCGCGGGCTTCGTGATCGAAAATCTCCTTGCCGGCAGGGTGCGGCAGTTCCACTGGGACGAGGTCGCGGCCCTCCCGCGCGACGGAAGCGTCACCCTCGTCGACACCCGTTCGCCGGAGGAATACGCGCAGGGCCGCATCGACGGCTTCAAAAACGTGCCGATCGACGGGCTGCGCGATCATCTCGACGAGTTCCCGCGGGGCAAGCCGGTCTATCTCACCTGCGGCACCGCGCTGCGCAGCTACCTCGCCTGCCGCATCCTCATGCAGCACGGCTACGAGTGCCACAACCTCTCGGGGGGCTGGACGGTCTACGAATCGGTCATGGGCAAGGTGGGATACGACTTTTCGCCGGCCCATCCCTGCGGCGTTAAAATCAAAACGGAATAAAGTGACTTTGTCACGGAAAGGATGCCGCGGATGCGGTATTCTTTAGACACAGAAACAGTAATAATTACTGTTATCAATCACTTCACTACCACTGCCCGAACATCAACAATCCGACCCGAAAAAAGGAGAATGCAATATGGAAGAAAACAGAAGCTACACCATGCCCCTCATCGGAGACAAGGCCCCCTCCTTCTCCGCCGTCACCACCCAAGGTCCCATCAACTTCCCCGAGGACTACAAGGGCAAATGGGTGATCCTCTTCTCCCACCCGGCGGACTTCACCCCCGTCTGCACGACCGAGTTCATGACCTTCGCGACGATGGCGGACGAGTTCAAGGCGCTGAACACCGAGCTGATCGGCCTGTCGGTCGACTCCCTCTACGCCCACATCGCCTGGCTGCGCAAGATCCAGGACCTCGAGTGGAACGGCATGAAGGGCGTCGAGGTCAAGTTCCCGCTCATCGAGGACATCAAGATGGAGGTCGCCAACAAGTTCGGCATGATCCAGCCCTCCTCCTCGACCACCCAGGCGGTGCGCGCGGTCTTCGTCATCGACCCCGAGGCGGTCATCCGCACGATCCTCTACTACCCGGCCTCCACCGGGCGCAACTTTGACGAGATCAAACGGATCGTCGTCGCGCTCCAGAAGGCGGACGCCGAGCAGGTCGCGACCCCGGCCAACTGGCGCCCCGGACAGGACGTCATCATCCCGACCGCCGGCTCCTGCGGCGTGGCCAAGGAGCGGATGGAGTCGCAGGACGAGGAAAAATACTGCCTCGACTGGTTCCTCTGCTTCAGGCGCGAAAAAAAGTGACCCTCCAAACACGCTGACATCTTTTATTTTTTTTACCTCCCCTGGAGGCCGGCCCCCCCCCCAGCGCCGGGGCGGGCCCGGTTTTGGGGGGTGGGGGGGGGGGGCGGTACAAAAACAAAAAAAAATTTTGTTTTATATGGGATATGATAAGT
>NZ_JAPJQF010000012.1:0-7255 GCF_030825285.1 Anaerotruncus massiliensis (ex Togo et al. 2026) | reverse complement strand
TGTTTCTTTTTTTTATGGCGATAAAAAATGGGACCCACCAACCACGTTGATATTTTTTATTTTTTTCCCCTCCGGGGGCGGCCGGCCCCGCGAACGGGGGGGGGCCGGCCCGTTTTTGCGGGGAAGGGGCGGAAGGCCTTTCCAAAACCATACGATTATGGTATTATATCGTCTATAGGATCATATCGTCAGAAGGAACCGGAAAGGGGGCGGCGGGATTGCTGCAGGCGGATTACGAGGCGTTCCTCGAGGGGGGACTGCCCTTTTGGAAGAAGCTGGACGACGTCCAGCGCGCGCGGCTGCGGGAGACGGTGACGGCGCGCAGGTACGGGAAGGGCGAGACGATGCACGCGGGTTCGGAGGACTGCGCGGGGCTCTTCCTCGTGAAGGAGGGGCAGGTGCGGGTGTACATCCTCTCGGAGGGGGGCAAGGAGATCACCCTCTACCGGCTTTTCCCGTGGGATATCTGCATCTTTTCGGCCTCCTGCATGCTGCGCAACATCAGCTTCGACGTCTACGTCGAGGCGGAGAAGGAGACAGACGCGCTGCTGATCCCCACGACCGTCTACTCCACGCTGTCAAAGGAGTCTCTCGCGGTGTCCGACTACACCAACCAGCTCATGTCCTCGCGGTTCTCCGACGTGATGTGGGTGATGGAGCAGGTGCTCTTCATGAGCTTCGACAAGCGCCTCGCGCTTTTCCTGCTCGAGCAGGCGGAGATCGAGGGGACGGACCGGCTCTCCATGACCCAGGAGGTGATCGCCCGCAACCTCGGCTCGGCGCGGGAGGTCGTGACGCGGATGCTCAAGTATTTCCAGTCGGAGGGGCTGGTTTCCCTCTTCCGCGGCGGGGTGGAGATCACCGACCGGGAGGGGATGGAAGCCCTTTCCAAGCGGGTTTAGCGGAAAAATCAGTCCGACAATCGGTGAAATGGTTTGCACGGCGGGGATGGAAAAAATCTTTTTTATGCACAATCACTATTTTTGCTTCCAGAAAATTGACAATATGACGGTGCGTGCTATAATATCAGCAGGAAACGTGGATGAATGGCGAATGATATTGCGAAAGGGCGTTACAAATGGCGAAAAAGACTGCACAGCACACGAAAATTACGAGCGGCGTTTATTACCGCATCCTCTCCGCGCGCAGCGGCAAGGCGATGGAGGCGGACGCCAACAACCGCATCCAGATGTACGACGTCACCAACGCGGCCAACCAGTTCTGGGCGTTTGAACCGGCGGACGGCGGCAGCTACCGCATCGTGAACCGCCAGTCGGGCGAGGTCGTGGACGTCATCCTGGCGGGCACCGAAAACGGCGCGCAGATCCACCAGTGGGAGGACGTCGGCGCGGAGAACCAGAAATGGCTCCTCGTCCCCGCCGCGAACGGCTGCTACAAGATCCAGTCGAAGCTCTCCGGCCGCTGCCTGGATATCGTCGGCCTCTCGGACGAGAACGGCGCGCCGATCCAGATCTGGGACGACATGGACGGGGACAACCAGCTCTGGAAGGTCGAGGACCCCAACGCGCCCAAGGAGGAGCCGGTGAAGAAGGCCGCTCCCAAGGCCCCCGCCAAAAAGCCGGCGGCAAAGAAACCGGCCGTCAAGAAGGAAACCAAGACCGCGCCGAAGGCGGAAGCGAAGGCCGCGCCGAAGGCGGAAACCAAGGCCGCTCCGAAAGCGGAAGCCAAAGCCGCCCCGAAGGCGGAGGCCAAGACCGCTCCGAAAGCGGAAACCAAGGCCGCTCCGAAAGCGGAGGCCAAGGCCGCTCCGAAGGCGGAAACCAAGGCCGCGCCGAAGGCGAAGACCGCGGCGAAACCCGCCGCGAAGAAGGCCGCGGAGAAAAAATAAACTGGACAAAATCCCTCAAAATGCAACCCCGTCCATAGCGGGGTTGCATTTTTATGACAAGGTTCACAGGAAATTCACAGAAAGCTGTCCCGGAATCCCTCCGGATATGGTATACTTTGTGGGGATTTTCAAAGGGTTTGGCTCTTTAGAGGAAACTTGGAGATTTCCGCGGTATACTCTCGTTATGTCAGCAGAAGACGAAACGCAAAGGAGCGGGCTATGGAACACAACTACGACGCGGTCATTGTCGGCAGCGGGTTTGCCGGGGCGGTCACGGCGCGGCGGCTGGCCGAGGCGGGCAAGCGGGTGCTCGTGCTGGAAAAGCGGTCCCACATCGGCGGCAACGCCTACGACAGCCTCGACGGCGCGGGCGTCCTCGTCCACCGCTACGGGCCGCACATCTTCCATACGAACAGCGAGGCCGCCTGGCGGTTCCTCAGCCGGTTCACCGAGTGGCACCCCTACCGGCATGAGGTGGTCGGCAGCATCCGCGGGAAATTCGTGCCCATCCCCTTCAACCTCCATTCGGTCGACCTCTGCTTCGCGCCCGGCAAGGCGGCGCGCCTGCGGGAGCGGCTGATCGCCGGCTACGGGCCGGGCAGCCGGGTCCCGATCGCGGAGCTGCGCCGCCAGAGCGATCCCGAGCTCCGGGAGCTCGCGGAATACATCTTTGAAAACGTCTTCTGCCACTATACCGAAAAGCAGTGGGGCACCCCGCCCGACGCGGTGGACCCCTCGGTGCTGAAACGGGTGCCGGTGCTCGTCTCGGAGGACGACCGCTATTTCCAGGACACCTGGCAGGGCATCCCGGCAAAGGGCTATACCGCCCTCTTCGAGCGGATGCTCGATTATCCGGGCGTCGAGGTGCGGCTGGGGACCGAGGCGTCGGAGCGGCTGCGCGTGGGGGAGGACCGGGTCTATCTGGACGGGGAGCCGTTCGCCGGCGTGACCGTCTACACGGGCGCGCTCGACGAGCTCTGCGGCTGTTCGCTCGGGCGGCTGCCCTACCGCACCCTCGATTTTCAGTTCGAGACGCTGCCGGTCACCTGGTTTCAGCCGAAGGGCACCGTCAACTATACGGTCGACATGCCCTTTACGCGGATCACCGAGTTCAAATACTTTCTCGGGCAGGACCTGCCGGGCCGGACGACGATCGTCAGGGAGTTCGCGCGGGACTACGCCGGCAAGGAGGGGGAGATCCCCTACTACGCGGTGAAAAACCCCGGGAGCGACCGGCTCTACGCGGCCTATCTCGAAAAAATCTCCGCGGTGCCCCGGTTTTACCTGTTGGGGCGGCTCGCGGAGTACCAATACTACAATATGGACGCGATCGTCGCGCGGGCGCTCGAACGCGCCGACGAGATCCTCGCGGGATGGGAGGCGACGGCATGAAGCTCATGACCTATGTGGTGCCCTGCTACAATTCCGAGGCGTACATGCGCAACTGCATCTCGACGCTGCTGGCGAGCGGCGGGGAGGAGCTGGAGATCATTCTGGTGGACGACGGCTCGATGGACGGGACCGGCCGCATCGCGGACGAGTACGCGGCGCGGTATCCGGAGATCGTTCGCGCGGTCCATCAGGAGAACGGCGGCCACGGCGAGGGGGTCAACCAGGGCATCCGCAACGCACGGGGACTCTATTTCAAGGTGGTCGATTCGGACGACTGGCTCGACGTGCCGAGCGCGAAGGAGCTGCTGGCGACCATCCGCCGCCATCTGGAAAACGGCAGCCCCGCCGACCTCTACATCTGCAACTACGTCTACGAGCACGAGACGCAGGGCAGCAGGGTGATGCGCTACCGCAGCACCCTGCCGGTGGGGCGCATCTTCGGCTGGAGCGAGATCAGATCCTTCAAGCCCTGGCAGTACCTGCTCATGCACTCGCTCGTCTACCGCACCGCCCTGCTGCGGGAATGCGGGCTCGAGCTGCCCAAGCACACCTTCTACGTCGACAACCTCTTCGCCTACATCCCGCTGCCCTATGTGAAGACCCTCTGCTATCTCGACCTCGACCTCTACCGCTACTACATCGGCCGGGAGGACCAGTCGGTGAATGAGGCGGTGATGATCCGGCGGATCGACCAGCAGCTCCGGGTGACCCGGCTCATGGCGCAGGCCTACCGGGGGGAGCGGCTCGCGGCGATGGACCGCAAGCTGGTGAAATACCTGCTCAACTATGTGACGATGATGATGACGATCTCCTCCGTCCTGCTGACGGTGGACGGAAGCCCCGAGGCGCTGGAAAAGCGCGCGGCGCTCTGGAGCTGGCTGAAGGCGGAGAACCCCGGATGGTATTCGGCCATCCGCTACCGGTCGATCGCGACGTTCGTCAACCTGCCCGGCGCGTTCGGGCGGCGGCTGAGCGTCCAGAACTACCGCCTCGCCCGGCGGATCTATAAATTCAACTAGGTCCGGCGCCCGGACCCCGTGAGGAAACAGGTGATCTGATATGATAAGGAACTGGAAGACAACCCTCTGCAATTACCGGCATGCGGCGCTCCTGCTCTATTTTGTGCCCTATATGCTCTGGTTCGGCTGGCTGCAGGGCAACGCCCGCCCCGAACACTGGGCGGGTTCGTGGATCGACACGCTGATCCCCTTCCAGGAGATCTTCGTCATCCCCTACCTGCTGTGGTTCTTCTACGTCGCGGCGACGGTGGGCTATTTCCTCGTTTGCTCCAAGCCCGACTATTTCCGGCTTTGCGCCTTCCTCTTCGGCGGCATGACCGTCTGCCTCGCGATCTATACGGTTTTCCCAAACGGCCAGATTCTGCGGCCACTCGTCTTCCCGCGCGACAACCTGCTCACCGACGCGGTGCGCACGATCTACCTGGCGGACCCGCCGATCAACGTCTGCCCGAGCATCCACTGCTTCAATTCGATCGGCGTGAACATCGCGATCCGCCGCAGCGAGCTCGGCCGGCGGCATAAGGCCGTCCGCTGGGGCTCGGAGGTTCTGATGGTGCTCATCTGCATGTCCACCGTCTTTATCAAGCAGCATTCGATCGCGGACGTCTTCGCGGCGATCCTGCTGGCGGTGCCCTTCTACTTCGTGGTCTACCGCGGCGCCGAGCTCGCAAGAGCCTTCCGTCCCGCGCCCATCCGGACCCGCAAGGTCAAATTTGAAAATCCGTGACGGCGCTGCCGCACACGCATCACCGCCCCGGCCCGCAGACGCGGGCCGGGGCGGTTTTTCGCGCGGCGGGCCGGGATTTCGGCATTGTCCGCCGGGGGGCGGACAAAAAAACGGCCGCAGCGCGGCCGTTTTTGAAATCCCGGGGGTTATGCCTCGTAGTCCGCGACGACCCGCTCGGTGATGACCTTGCGGATGAATTCGCGCATTTTGAGGTGTTCAGGATGCTGGTCGTAGGCCTTGAGGGCCTCCTGCGAAACGAATTCGGAGTAGAGGACGAGATCGAAGCCCTTGGGGTTGATGTTTTTCCCCACCTCAAGGGTCAGGATGCCGTCGATGACGCCGTTCAGTGCTTCGAGCCCCTGCTTGATGAGCCGGGCGTTGTCCTCGCGGGTGTTGCCTTCTGCGACCTCTTCCAGTTTCCACATGACGATGTGCTTGACCATGATGTGTTGGACTCCTTTGTCCGGCGCGCGGCCGGTTTGTTGATGCCATTATCCTAGCATAAATGCGTTCCGGGTACAATCATTTTTATGCTTCTTTATACAATCTTAATATACTCCCGCGCGCCCCGCGGCTATGCGTGCCAAAAACTTCCGGGAGGGCGGCGCGCGGAATTTGACATACTAAGGAAAACAAAAATTCTGCCGGCCGACAGAGGCCGCAAGGAGGAAGAAGTATGAAACGATTGACCGCATGGACGCTCTGCGCCCTGCTCTTGACGGGCCTGCTGGCGGGCTGCCGGACGGCGGGACAGGACGGGGGCGAAAGCCGGGGCAGCCAGCCGTCCGCCTCGCTCGAGCCGAACACCGCCTCCCGGGAGAGCGCCCCGCAGGCGGACGTGCTGAAGACGGGGCTCGCGGTGATCACCTCGGCCGCCGACTCCACGTCCGCGGCCGGCGAAGAGGGGCTGGCGGACATCGGTTCGACGGCGGTCGCCCTGCTGGTGGACGGCGACGGACGGATTGCGGCCTGCGCGATCGACGCGGTGCAGAGCAGGATTCCCTTTACGGCGGACGGCGCGCTCGCGCTCAACGCGGGCACGGTGTTCCCCTCCAAGCGGGAGCTCGGGAAGGACTACGGGCTCGCGGAGGCATCGGGCATCGGCAGAGAGTGGTATGAGCAGACGGCGGCGTTTGCCTCCTATGTCACCGGCAAGACGGTCGCGGAGGTAAAGGGCATGGCGCTTGACGAGCGTACCGCCCCCACGGAGGCGGAGCTCTCCTCCTCGGTGACGATCGCGGTGGGCGGCTTTATCGACGGCATCGAGAAGGCGGCGCGGAACGCGCAGGCGCTCGGCGCGCGCGAGGGAGATTTCCTCGGGCTCGGGATCGCCACCAATATGCGGAACTCCAAGGGGGCGGGGGAATCGGAGGGGACCGCACAGGCGGATTCCACCTACGCGGCCGTTTCCTTCGCACCGGACGGCACGATCACGAGCTGCGTGCTCGACGGCTCGCAGGGCGCCGTGCGCTTTGACGGTTCGGGCGCCATCACCTCCGACCTGAACGGCCCCTTCCGCACAAAGAACGAGCTGGGCGACAGCTACGGCATGCGCGAGGCGTCGGGCATCGGCAAGGAGTGGTACGAGCAGGCCGCGGCCTACGCGCGGTACGCCGCGGGACGCACGGTCGGCGAGCTGGAGGAGCTCTCCGTCACCGAGAAGGGCGCGCCGGCGGGCGGGGAACTGGCCTCGTCCGTCACAATCTCGGTCGGCCCCTTCAACGAGGCGCTGCGCAAGGCCGCCGCCTACGCGGAGTAGGAAGAGAAACGGAAAAAAGCGAAAGCCCGGCGCAAGCCGGGCTTTTGTTTTTGCGCTTCGCGCCTGTTCCGCGCTTTCTGAAGAAAGCGCCCAAAGACTTTGATCAGGCCCGCCGCCGTCCGGCCTGTCTTTCGCGGCCCATGCCCAAGGCGAACATCCGCTGAGGCCCCCCGACACTGGGCCCGCGGGTCGCCGCAGCAATGCGCATGCGCCTCACGGCAGGCGCACTCTCTGTTTCCGCCCGTTGGGAACGCCCGCAACCTGAATTGAGCCCTCAGCTGGTGTACCCGTGGGGAGCGGCGGTAACCTGCGGGTCATGGCAAGGTGCTCCCGGGGGATACCGCTTAAAGTTCCGGCCCGCAGGGCCGGGTCCGCGTAGCGGACTCAAGCCGGGGTCGCGGGGCGGAGCGCCCGCGAGCGGCCGTCGCGCGTAGCGCGCTCCGGGCATCCGCCAAAGGCATCCTCTCAGGATTCCGGCCCTTCGGGCCGGGTCGCATGGCGACTCCCTA
>NZ_JAPJQF010000073.1:0-9587 GCF_030825285.1 Anaerotruncus massiliensis (ex Togo et al. 2026) | reverse complement strand
GTACACCAGCTGAGGGCTCAATTCAGGTTGCGGGCGCACCCAACGACCGAAGCCGAATGGCTCGCCATAATCCGCGGCGGAAAACAACACGCCTGCGGCGTGTTCGCGCGCTCTGCGCGCGTGCGCGGCAAAGCCGCGCAGTTTTCCGCCTCCCTGTGGGCGCTGCGCGCCACGCAAAAGCGGCCGTGCCTCCCCGGGCGCACTTTCGGTACGGTACCGGAGACTCGCCGGCAGAGGCATTGCGCCCGCGGCGCAGCGGCTGGCGGGATGCTGTACACCCGTCCGCTCATCCGTGGCGGGGCGCCGCCGACTTTGGCCGCAGGCCAACCGGAGGCGGCGCTGGGGTCGCAGGGGCGTAGCCCCTCGTGCCCTTCTTTGGTTCCTTTCTTGGGCACGCAAGAAAGGAACTCGCTGTCGGTCGACCACCGACAAACTGCGCCGCTCGATGAGCGGAAAATCTAAGCCCACCCCGGGGCGGGACCCGGCAATCCCCGCCGCCGAAGGCGGCACCTATAAAGCGCCCCGAAGGGGCGCGAACAAAAGCCCTCCGCCCGCTGGGCGGAAAAGCCTGAGGGATCGCCGTCGGTCGACCACCGACAAACTCCGCCGCTCGGTGAGCGGCAAATCCAAAGCGGCCGCCGGTGGAAACCGACGAACCGCGCCGCATTCTGAGCGTCAAAACCGAATTCGCGGGGAACCCCGCGCAAACACGGCACATACAATGACAGAAACGAGGCAGAATAGATGGGAACGATAGTCAACGCAATTTCAGTGATCGTGGGCGGCATGATCGGCCTGCTGATCCGCCGCGGCCTCCCCAAAAAGGTGGAGGAGACGGCGATGAAGCTGCTGGGGCTGGCGGTCTTTCTCGTGGGGATCGAAGGGGTCATCACCTCGATGGTCACGGTGGGCGCCGACGGCAAGCTGTCCGCCGACGGGTCGCTCCTGCTGATCGCCAGCATGGTGATCGGCGGGGTGCTCGGGGAACTGTGCGACATCGACGCGGCGCTCGTGCGCGGCGGGAAGGCGATCGAGGCAAAGTTCGGCAGAGAGGGCTTCGCAAAGGGATTCATCAACGCGTCGCTCATCTTCTGTATCGGCGCGATGGCGATCATCGGCGCGCTCAACGACGGCCTCACCGGCGACCCGAGCGTCCTGTTCATCAAATCCGCGCTCGACTTCATCTGTTCGATCATCCTCGGTTCCACACTGGGCTTCGGCGTGGTGTTTGCGTTCATCCCGGTGCTTGCCTACCAGGGCGCGATCACGCTGCTTGCCGGGGTGCTCGCGCCGATCGTCTCCGGCCCGATGCTCAACGCCATCTGCATGGTGGGTTATACAATCGTCATGTGCATCGGCATCAATTTTCTGGAGTTCACAAACATCCGCACCGCCAACCTGCTGCCCGCCCTGCTTGTGCCGGTGGTCTACACGCTGGCCCAGCCGCATGTTGCGCGCTTTTTCGACCAGGTTCGGCAGATGTTTTGAAACCCGGCCGGTCTTTCCGGGTATCTTGCTATAATTGTTGAAAACTTTATAGCAAAGTTGCACAATTCCGTGGGAGCGGTAAAGCGGCCGAACTGGGAAAGAAACAGAAAATCCCTGCGATTGGCAAAAGTGGGACAAAAAGCGTTGACGCTTTGGCGCAATGCGCTTATAATAGTAACAACTAATTCAACGCCACATACTTGAGAAATAGGAGAGTATTGAAATGTTTGTGAAAGAAGTCGCCGTTCAGAATCAGGTCGGTTTGCACGCCCGCCCCGCAACATTCTTTATTCAGAAGGCCAACGAGTATAAATCCTCCATCTGGGTTGAGAAGGAGGAGCGCCGCGTTAACGCCAAGAGCCTGCTCGGCGTTCTTTCCCTCGGCATCGTCGGCGGTACCACCATCCGCATCATCGCGGACGGTTCCGACGAGCAGGCCGCCGTTGAGGGGCTTGTCAAGCTGGTCGAGTCCGGCTTCACCGAGTAATCGCACCCACCTGCTGAAAATGCACCGCTCAGAAGCCTGACGGTGCATTTTTTCATTTTATCGGCAAACAATTCCTATTGCGGGAAGGAGGGCTCCCTTGGATAACCCGCGTCTGCCATACCTCGCCGAAAAGGCGCACAAGCTGCCGCTGCGGCCGGGCGTGTACATCATGAAGAACCGCGCGGGCGACATCATCTACATCGGCAAGGCCAAGGCGCTCAAAAACCGCGTGAGCAGCTATTTCCGCGCGGTGGAAAAGCATCTGCCCAAGGTCTATCAGATGGTGAGCCACGTCCACGACTTCGACTATATCGTCACCGACAGCGAATTCGAGGCGCTCGTGCTCGAGTGCAGCATGATCAAGCTGCATTCCCCCAAATATAACATCCTGCTCAAGGACGACAAGGGTTACAGCTACATCAAGGTCTCGAAGGAGTCCTACCCGCGCATCCGGCACGTCTTCCAGCGGGAGGACGACGGCGCGACCTATATCGGGCCGTACATCTCCTCCTTCGTCGTCAACGAGACGGTCGACGAGGTGAACCGCGCCTTCCTGCTGCCCACCTGCACCCGCAGGTTCCCGCAGGAGTTCGGCAAGGGACGCCCCTGCCTCAACTTCCATATCAAGCAGTGCATGGGAGTCTGCCGGGGGCGGGTTTCGCAGGAGGAGTACGCGGAGGTCCTCGAGCAGGCGCTCGAATACATCCGGGGCGGCGGCGCCCAGTCGGTGGAGCTGCTGACCCGGCGGATGAACGAGTGCGCCGAAAAGATGCAGTTCGAGAAGGCCGCGCAGCTGCGCGACCGCATCAAGGCGATCAGCCGGATCAGCGAGTCGCAGAAGGTGGTCTTCTCCAAGGTTGCCAACCAGGACATCATCGCGCTCGCGCGCAGCGAGCAGGACACCTGCGCCGTGGTGCTCAAATTCCGCGGGGAGCGGCTGGTGGACAAGCAGGATTTCCTGCTCGGCGCGGTGGACGACCTCGACGGCGCGCGGCTGGAATTCCTGCTGCGCTACTACACCACCCGCGAGGACATCCCCAAGCGGGTCCAGCTCGACGGGGAGATCGAGGACGTCGACATCGCCGCGCAGCTGCTCTCCGAGCAGGCGGGCCACCGGGTGGAGATCCGGGTGCCCCAGCGGGGCGAGCAGCAGAAGCTCGTGGAAATGGCGCGGGCGAACGCCGCCGAACGGCTGTCGCAGAAGGCGGAGCGCACCGGCCGGGAGGTCGCGGCGCTCGACGAGCTGGCGCGGCTGCTGGGGCTTTCAAAGCCGCCCGCCTACATCGAGGCCTACGACATCTCCAACATCGGCTCGGACACGGTGGTGGGCGGCATGGTCGTCTTTGAGAACGGGCGGCCCAAACGTGCCTGCTACCGCAAGTTTACGATCAAGACGGTGCAGGGCACCGACGACTACGCGAGCATGTCGGAGGTGCTTTCCCGGCGGTTCGGCCGCTATTTCGACGAAACACAGAAGGACGAGGCGTTCGACCGGATGCCCGACCTCATCCTGCTCGACGGCGGAAAGGGGCACGTCTCTACGATCGTGCCGCTGCTCGCCTCGATGGGGGTTTCGGCGCCCGTCTTCGGCATGGTCAAGGACGACCGGCACCGCACCCGCGCGATCGCCGAGTCGGGCGGCGAGATCGCGATCAATTCCCACCGCAGCGCCTTTACCCTCGTGTCGACGATCCAGGACGAGGTGCACCGTTTTTCCATCACCTTTTCCCGTGCGCGGCACCAGAAGTCGGCATTTGAATCCACCCTCACCCAGTGCGAGGGGATCGGCGAAAAACGCGCGGCGGAGATCTTCCGGCACTTCAAGACGATCAAGGCCATCCGCGCCGCGACCCCGGACCAGCTCGCGGAGGTCAAGGGGGTCTCCAAACCCGCCGCGCGGAAGCTCTACGACTTCCTGCACGCCGAAGATTGACAAACCGCGCAAAACCCCGTATCATGACCAAAGGGAACTTTCGAGAAAGTTCCCTTTGGAAACCCTCAAAGCGTTTGGTTCAGGGCTGTCGCCTCTCGTGGGGATGATCCGCCGCCCGTACGGCGAACACTGCTTTCCCTCACGGGTAGAGGCGGCGGGGGCGGCGGAGGGCTAATTGATAAAAGTTTTCGGGGTCCAGGGGGACTTTTTCAAAAGTCCCCCTGGCAGGAAGGGAATCGATATGAGAGTAATTACCGGAACGGCGCGCGGCACGCGGCTGGAAGCCCCGGAGGGGCTTGCGACGCGGCCGACGTCCGATATGGCCAAGGAGGCCATGTTCAGCATCCTGCATTTCGAGCTTGCGGAGGCGGTCGTGCTCGACCTCTTCGCGGGGAGCGGGCAGCTCGGCATCGAGGCGCTGTCGCGCGGGGCGAAGCAGTGCGTCTTTGTCGACCGGGAGCGCGCGGCGCAGGAGGTCATCCGCCGCAACCTTGCGGCGGCCAAGCTTGCCGACCGCGCGCGGGTGGCCGCGATGGAGGCGCAGAGCTTCCTGCTCGGCGCCAGGGAACGGTTCGATATCGCCCTGCTCGACCCGCCCTACGGTGAAAACCTCATCCCCGCGGTGCTGCCGAAGCTCGCGGGACTCATGAAGGACACGGGCGTCATCGTCTGCGAGACGGAAAAGAACGAGGAGCTGCCGGAGGCGGCGGGAGAGTTCCTGCTGCACCGGACCTACCGATACGGCAAGGCGAAGATCACGACCTACAGAAAACGACAGGAAGAGGAATGACGAATGGAAAGACTGGCGATCTGCCCCGGGAGCTTTGACCCGATCACCAAGGGACATGAGGAGATCATCCGGCGGGCGGCGAGCCTCTTCGACCGGGTGATCGTGGTGGTGAGCGCCAACCCCGACAAGAACCCGATCTTTTCCCTCGACGAGCGGGTGCGTCTCATCCACGCGGTCTGCGTGGACATGCCCAACGTGGAAGTTGACAAGTTCAGCGGTTTACTGATAGACTATGTTCGTAGGAAGTCCGCGGTCGCCATCGTCAAGGGCCTGCGGGCGGTATCCGACTTTGATTATGAGTTCCAGATGGCGCTGACCAACCGCAAGCTGATGCCCCAGGCGGAGACTGTGTTTCTCACGCCGAGCAGCGACAACATGTACCTGAGCTCGAGCATGGTGCGGCAGATTGCCCGCTTCGGCGGCGACGTGAGCAGCTTTGTCCCCTCCATCATCCTGGATACGGTGGTCGAGCGGCTCAAAATCAAATTTCCCGAAACCGAAACAGCTGACGAATAACCGATAAAGGAGTGGATTCCGAATGAATATCGATGAAATTCTGGACGTGATCGACGAACTGCTCGACCGTTCCTGGAGCCTGCCGCTTTCGGGCGGCCGGTGCGTGGTGGACGCCGACAAGGTGCGCGACCTGATCGACGATATCCGCCTGAATATCCCGGCGGAGATCAAGCAGGCCAAGGCGATCGTCTCCGACCGCACCGACATCATCGAAAACGCCAAGAAAGAGGCGGAGCAGATCGTACGCAAGGCGGAGGATCGCGCCCGTACCCTCATCGCGCAGGAGGAGGTCAGCAAGGCGGCGCAGGCCAAGGCGTCGGAAATCCTCTCCCAGGCGCAGCTCAAATCCCGCGAGATCCGTCAGGCGGCGCAGGAGTTTTCCGACAACTGCCTGCTCAAGACCGAGGAGGTCCTCGTCAAATCCCTCACCGAGATCAAGGCGACCCGGCAGGCGTTCCGCAACGCCACCAGCCGGTGATTTCAGATGCAAAAGAGGCCCGGACGCAGCGCGTCCGGGCCTCTTTTTTCGCCGCTATTCCCCAATCGCCTTCTGAATTTTCAGGACGATCTCGAGCGGGAACATGGTGCGCTCCGCCACCTGCTCGGGGCGCATCCCCTGCTTCAAAAAGCGCGCGGCGACGTGGTCCATCGGCTCGCCGACCTCGATGATGTGCCGGTCGGGGTCGTAAAAGCATACGCACCGCTGCCCCCAGTTGTGCTCGTGGCAGGGCAGGATGTATTCGATGCCGGGCCATGCCGCGAGCTTTTCGAGGAACCGGTCGAATTCCGGCTCCTCAAAATAGAGCTCCGCGTCGTTGCCGCCGTAGCGGGTCGGGAACCGCTCGGGGTCCAGCCCGCAGATCTCCTGATACTTCACCTGGATGGAGAACCCGCCGTCGAAGGTCACATTCTCCCCGTAGTCGAGCACGAGCTTCTGCCCGAGCAGGCCGGTGTAAAACCGTTTGGATGCCTCCATGTCCCGGACACAGAGCATCGGTCCGCAAAATTTCATGATACCGCCTCCTTTTCAGCGTCGCGCCAGCAGCGGCACTGTTCGATCCGTTTTCCGTCGTCCCCCTGGTCGGGGTCGTAGGCAAAGCCGGTGAGCAGCGCGCAGGGGAATTCCCCGCAGGTCCCGCAATGCTCCAGCTCCTTTGCCTCACAGCAGGATTTCACCGGGCACGCGTCGCCCCAGAAGGGCTTTTCGATCGCCGTGCAGCCCTTGCAGCCCATCGGCTCCCGGTAATTGCAGGCGCTGCACAGCAGCCCGCATCTCGATTCAATCATGGTTTCAGCCTCCCTCGTATGGTACCGCCCGGCCGCGCCGTGACCAAAACGGCAGAGCCGTTTTGTTGGGCCGCAAAGCGGCCCCGCCCGCCCTGCGGCGGGCGGTCACGGCGCGGGGCCGGCGGGCCCGTGCGCCCCGGGAGGGGCGCCGCGGCACGCCGGCGGGGTTTGCTAAAAGCATACTTCAAAATTTGAAAATTTCATTGTAAAAAGCGGACAGGTTCTGCAGGTAGGCGCCCGGGGCGACCCCGCAGATATGCGAAAAATCGTGGATAAAATGGGACTGGTCGTAAAAGCCGGCCTCCTGCGCCAGCGCGGCGAGGGAACCGGAGCCCTGCCGCAGCAGCCGGATGGCGCCGTTGACCCGCACCAGCCGCGCAAAGGTCTTGACATTCATGCCGACCGTCTCCCCGAAGAGGCGGTTGAGGTGTCGCTGACTGTAGCCGCTCTCGGCGGCCAGCTCTCCGACGGGCAGCATCCCCGACGACTCCCGCAGGCGCTGCATCGCGCCCCGCACCGCGCCGGGCAGGGCACGTCCGGAAAACCGGGCGAGCAGCAGACGGTCGGTTTCCTCCGCGAGAGCGTCCGCGTCCGCCGCGCGGCCGGCGGCGGCTTCGAGGGCGGCGGCCAGCGCCGCGTCCGCCTCGCCCAGCGTGAACCGGCGGTCGCGCAGCTCCTCCTGCGGGATGCCGGTCAGGGCGCCCAGCGCGCCGGGCAGAAACTCGATAAAGAAGCGCACGGGCGACTCGTTGAAATCCCGCCGCACGACGGCGACTTCGGTGGTCGCGCCCCACGCAAGGGCGCGGGCCTCTCCGTCGAGCGATAGGAGGATACAGCCGCTCGCGTCGGGGATGAGGGCGAGGGTCCCGTCCTCCGGCGGGCCGGACGGGAAGGTGAAGGTGTAGTGCGCCACCCAGGGGCGGAGCAGGGGGTGGGGCGCGAGGTAGAGGTGGTTTTGCGCGCGTGCGATCGCCCGCGCGCTGCAAAGTGAAAATACCCGTTCCATCGCCCGTCCCCCTCTCAAAAGCAGTATCTCCATCATACCCGGAACGGGCGGAAAAGTCCACAGGAAAATAAGAACAAATGTTCTAATTGTACTTGCTTTTTGACCTGCGGTCGTGTATAATGCGAATAGTGAATATCCGCGCGGCCGTCCGCCGCGCGACGATTTTTGATGGCGGAGGCAGGGCTATGGCGGATAAAAAAATGGGGCCTGTGAGCGAGCGCAGGCAGAACATCTCTGCGGAGGACCGGCAGAAGGCGCTTGAGACCGCGCTTGGGCAGATTGAAAAGCAGTTTGGCCGCGGCGCGGTCATGAAGCTCGGGCAGGACAGCACCCTCAACGTGGAGGCGATCCCGACCGGGTCGCTCTCGCTGGACATCGCGCTCGGCATCGGCGGCGTTCCCCGCGGGCGTATCATTGAAATTTACGGGCCGGAGAGCTCCGGCAAGACGACCGTCGCGCTGCACGTCGTCGCGCAGGCGCAGAAGATGGGCGGCGAAGCGGTCTTCATCGACGTTGAGCACGCGCTCGACCCCGTTTACGCGCAGGCGCTCGGGGTGGACATCGATTCGCTGCTCGTCTCCCAGCCGGATACTGGCGAGCAGGCGCTCGAGATCGCGGAGGCGCTCGTGCGTTCGGGTGC
This sequence comes from Anaerotruncus massiliensis (ex Togo et al. 2026), assembly GCF_030825285.1. NCBI lineage: Bacteria > Bacillati > Bacillota > Clostridia > Eubacteriales > Oscillospiraceae > Anaerotruncus > Anaerotruncus massiliensis (ex Togo et al. 2026). The sequence goes on along the minus strand of NZ_JAPJQF010000073.1, from coordinate 1,440 downwards.
GATCGACGTGGTCGTCGTCGACTCGGTGGCCGCGATGGTCACCAAGGCGGAGATCGAAGGGGAGATGGGCGACAGCCACGTCGGCCTGCAGGCCCGCCTCATGAGCCAGGCGCTGCGCAAGCTGACCGGCGCGATCGGCAAGTCCAACTGCGTGGTCATCTTTATCAACCAGCTGCGCGAGAAGATCGGCGTCATGTACGGCAACCCCGAGACGACGCCGGGCGGCCGCGCGCTCAAATTCTACGCGTCGGTGCGCCTCGACGTGCGCCGCATCGAGGCGCTCAAAAGCGGCACCGAGATCATCGGCAACCGCACCCGCGTCAAGGTGGTCAAGAATAAGGTCGCGCCTCCCTTCCGCGAGGCGGAGTTCGATATCATGTACGGCACCGGCATTTCCCAGGAGGGCGAGGTGCTCGACCTGGCGAATAAGCTGGACATCGTGGTCCGCGGCGGCTCGTGGTTCAACTACGGCGACATCCGCCTCGGACAGGGCCGCGACAACGCGAAGGAATATCTCAAGGCCAATCCCGAGCTCATGGCGGAGATTGAGGCAAAGGTGCGCGAGAACGCGGATAAGCTGTTGAAATCCCCGCGCGCGGCCGGCGGCAAAAAGCCGGTGAAGGTCGGGGCCGCCCCTGTGGAAGCGCCCGCCGCGCCGGCCGCTCGCGTCAACATCGACGTGGAGACGGATGACGAATGAAGCTGACCGCCGTCAGAATGACAAAACGGGGACGCGTCGCCCTCTATGGGGACGATGAGTTCCTGCTCAGTATGCACCCCGACGTCTTTGCGGCGTCGGGGCTTTCGGTCGGTTCGGAGATCGACGGGGAGCGCCTTGCCGGGCTCGCCGCCGAGGCGGAGCTCAAAAAAGCCAAGGAACGCGCCTTTTCGATGCTGTCCGGCCGGGAATACACCTCCAGCCAGCTTCGGGACCGCCTCGCCCGCCATGTGGACCCCGAGGCCGCGGGACAGGCGGTCGAGCGGATGGAGGAGCTGGGCCTTGTGGACGACGACGGCTATGCCGAACGGTACGCGCGGGAACTCAGCGAACGCAAACACTACGGCCTGCTGCGCATCCGCCAGGAGCTGCGGCAGAAGGGCCTTTCCGCCGAGCAGATTGAGTGGGCGGTTTCGCTGCTCGACGCCGACCCGCAGGAGCAGATGTTAGAGGTGCTTGAAAAGAAATATTCCGCCGCACCAGAAGACGAGGCGGTCAAGCGCCGCGCCTACAACGCCCTTTTGCGGCTGGGCCACCGTCCCTCCGACGTGCGCCGGGCGCTCGCCCGCTTCTGTGGGGCCGCCGAGGAGTTTTAGATTTGCCGCTCAGTGAGCGGCGGAGCTTGTCGGTGGCCGACCGACGGCAGGCTTAGATTATCCGCTCATCGAGCGGCAGAGCTGCCGGGTCCCGCCCCGGCAGGCGGCCCTATTTCTTGGCCGCCC
>NZ_JAPJQF010000072.1:0-10116 GCF_030825285.1 Anaerotruncus massiliensis (ex Togo et al. 2026) | reverse complement strand
GGGCGGGGCGGATCGGGGATGCCGCACCCCGCCAGGAGCAGGCAGGCGCAGAGAAGCATGGCAATCAGCCGTTTCATCGCGTCATTCCCCTTTCTCCGGAGCGGCCTCGCGCAGGAGCTTTTCACGGTAGGCTTTGGCCGCCTGTTCCGTCTTGTTGTCCCCGAACCGGTAGTAGACCCGGTCGCGCAGGGCGTCGGGCAGGTACTGCTGGCGCAGGTAGTGGTTGGGATAGTCGTGCGGATAGCGGTAGAACTGGCCGGGATTTTTGACGTCCGCGCCGTCGAAGTGCCTGTTCTGGAGGCAGCGGGGCGGCGGGCCGGACTTCCCGGCGCGCACGTCGGCCATCGCCTCCTCGATCGCCATGCAGGAGGCGTTCGACTTGGGCGCGGTCGCGAGCAGCACGACCGCCTCGGCCAGCGGGATCTGCGCCTCGGGCAGGCCGATCTGCACCGCCGCGTCGACGCACGCCTTGGTGACGGCGATCGCCATCGGATAGGCCAGCCCGATGTCCTCGCTGGCGATCACGAGCAGGCGGCGGCAGGGGGAGAGCAGGTCGCCCGCCTCGAGCAGCCGCGCGAGGTAGTGGAGGGCGGCGTTTTCATCCGAGCCGCGGATGGATTTTTGCAGCGCGGAGAGCAGGTCGTAGTGCTCGTCGCCCTCGCGGTCGTAGCGCATCGCGCTCTTCTGCGCGACCTGCTTCGCGTCCTCCAGGGTGATCTCCCGCCGGCCGCCCGCCGCGAGCGCAAGCAGCTCGACCGCGTTGACTGCCTTGCGCACGTCGCCGCCGCACGCCTGCGCGATGTATTCCACCACGCCCTCCGCGAGGACGTATCCGCCGTCCTCCCCCGCGGCCTCGAACGCGCGCCGGACGGCGCGCGCCGTATCCGCAGGGGTGACCGGCTTAAACTCGAACACCGTGCTGCGGGAGAGCACCGCGCCGTAGACGTAGAAATAGGGGTTCTCGGTCGTGGAGGCGATCAGCGTGACCGAACCGTCCTCGATGCACTCAAGCAGCGACTGCTGCTGCTTTTTGTTGAGGTACTGGATCTCGTCGAGGTAGAGAAGCACCCCGCCCAGCCCGTCGATCGTGTCGCGCGCGGCCACCGCGTCGCGGATATCCTGCGTCGAGGCGGTGGTGCCGTTGAGGCGGACGAGCTTTTTGCCCGCCTTTTTCGCGATGATCGACGCAACGGTCGTCTTGCCGACCCCCGACGGGCCGTAGAAGATCAAATTGGGGATGCTGCCCGTCTCGACCATCCGCCGCAGCACCATCCCGGGCGCGAGCAGGTGCTCCTGCCCCACCACGTCGTCGAGGGTCTGCGGCCGAATGCGGTCCGCCAGCGGAGCCGCCATAAAAATCACCTCCGAAAGAAAACGAACCGCCGCCTGCCGGCGGCGGCTGGGATGACGACAGGGCCGCTTCTTCATAAGCGGCGCAAACCGTTTGGTTCAGGCAAAACGCCGCCCGCGGCCGCAGACGCGCGCCGTGCGGCGCGGTTCCGCCGCACGGGCGGCGGCCGGCCCCGGGGCAGGGCGCGCAGCCTGAACCAAACGTTCTTTGCCAAGGCTTTCTTTCAAGAAAGCCGACAAGAAAGCCGACAAAAAAGTCCGTAACTCTATTCGTAGAGCGGGTACTTGGCGCAGAGGGCTTCGACGCCGGCGCGGATCTCGTCGGCCTTGTTTTCAAAGTCCGTGGCGGTGAGGTAGAAGAACTCGGCAATCTTTTCCATGTCCGTCTCGACGAAGCCGCGGCTGGTGACGGCAGGGGTGCCGACGCGCACGCCGCTCGTGATGAAGGGGCTCTGCGGGTCGTTGGGGATGGCGTTTTTGTTGACGGTGATGTAGACCTCGTCAAGCTTCTTCTCGAAGTCCTTGCCGGTGATGCCGAAGTTGCGCAGGTCGAGCAGCACGAGGTGATTGTCGCTGCCGCCCGAGATGAGGCGGAAGCCGCGCGCGGTGAGCGCCTTGGCGAGCGCGCGGCAGTTGAGGACGATCTGGTGCTGGTAGGCCTTGAATTCGGGGGTCATCGCCTCGCCGAAGCAGACCGCCTTGGCGGCGATGATGTGCTCGAGCGGGCCGCCCTGCATGCCGGGGAAGATCGCCTTGTCGATCTTCTTGCCGAGCTCCTCGCGGCAGAGGATCATGCCGCCGCGCGGGCCGCGCAGCGTCTTGTGGGTGGTGGTGGTCACGATGTCGGCGTAGGGCACCGGGCTGGGGTGCTCGCCCGCGGCGACCAGGCCCGCGATGTGCGCCATGTCGACCATGAAATAGGCGCCGGCCTCCCTGGCGATCGCCGAAAGGCGCTCGAAGTCGATGACGCGCGGATAGGCCGAAGCGCCCGCGACGAGCAGCTTGGGCTTGCATTCGAGCGCGATCTCCCGCACCTTGTCGTAGTCGATGACCTCGGTGACGGGGTCGACGCCGTAGGAGACGAACTTATAGTACTTGCCCGAGAGGTTCACGGGGGAGCCGTGGGTCAGGTGGCCGCCGTCGGCAAGGCTCATGCCCAGCACGGTGTCGCCCGGCTCAAGCAGCGCGAAATAGACCGCGAGGTTCGCCTGCGCGCCCGCGTGGGGCTGAACGTTCGCGTGCTCCGCGCCGAACAGCTTCTTGGCGCGCTCGATGGCGATGTTCTCCACCTCGTCGACGTTCTGGCAGCCGCCGTAATACCGCTTGGCGGGGTAGCCCTCGGCATACTTGTTGGTGAGCACCGAGCCCATCGCGGCGAGCACCGCGGGGCTGACGATGTTCTCCGAAGCGATCAGCTCGATGTTGCGGCGCTGCCTGGCCAGCTCCCGCCCCATCGCCGCGCCGACCTCGGGGTCGGTTTTGGAGACGAACCCAATCGTGTCCATCATGTCCTGATACATCACAATCATCCATTCCGCCGCCGCGCTCCGGCACATATTTTGAGTAGGCGGAGGGCGCGAACCTGCACCGCGCGGAATCCGGCAGGCATCCGACGCGTCCCCCGGGCGGCCGCGGGCGGCCGCCCTTTTCACGAGTGGTTCCAGTATACCATAAATCCCCGGCGGCGTACAAGGGGTTCCGGCGAGCCCTTCCCTTTTTGCCGAACTTGTGCTAAACTGGACGAGGTATTTTGTGCATTGGGGGCATTGGTATGTCTATCTTCAAGCGGCCCACGCCGCCCACCTGGAAAATCCTGCTCTACTGCGTGCTCTCGCTGGGGGTGCTGCTCCTGCTCGGGCACCTGGCGCCCTACGTCCTCGCTTAGCATCCGCCCGGCGCAAAAGGGCGGAAGAAGAGCGCCGGCATTCTTTCGAATGCCGGCGCTCTTTTTATGAATTAGGAGAAAAAAATGAAAAGCGGTTTAGGCGGTACGCTCCATGCCCGAGTCGCCGGGAGTGAACCGCACGCGGGTCGCCCGCGTGCGCTTTTGGGATTTGACGGCCCTGCCGTAAGCGATCATGCTGTTGGCAAAGGCCGCGCCGCAGCCGATCACGAGCGAAGCGAACAGCTTGGAGCCGAACTTGTTCACGACCAGGTAGACGGCGGTATCGGTAAACCAGCGGGCGAGGCCTGCATCGCGGGAGATCTCGATGAAGCCGCCTGCGAAAACGGAGAGGGCGATAAACGCGGCAACGGCCGCGATAACCCCGGTTCGGAGCGGATGATTCTTTCTTTTCACGGCTGTTGCCTCCTTTAAAAGTTACAGATTGTAACCTTTGGGATAATTTCTACAGATCATTTTACGTTCTGTATTTTTGCTTACTTATAATATACCACATTCTATGCGAAAATCAAGAGGAAAATGCAAATTTGTTAAAATTATTTTCACAATTGTAACGAGTTTGTAACCAAGATGTAACCATATTGTAACTATTCCATTTTATGGAATTTCGTTTGTAACCGGTTTGTCACTTTTATCCAGACGCCGCCGAAAAAGAAAAGCAGCCGCGCGGAGCGCGGCTGCTTTTCCCGTTTCCGCCCGCCGGATCGGACGGGAACAAAATGGGGTGCCGTTATTTTTTCGCGAAGGAAGGCAGGATCGCCTTTTCGGTCGGCGCGGGCCTGGCGGGGGCCTCCTTGACGGGCTTTTCGGCGGGGCGCTCGGCGCGCGCCGCCGCCGCGATCGGCATCTCGGCGACCACATAGGTGCCGAGCTGGCGGGTCTTGGAGCGGAAGACATAGTCCCCGTCGTCCGTCTCGACCGCCGAGAAGGCGGGCGTCACGTCGACCAGCTCGCCGTCGATCACCTGGTAGATCACCACGTCGGACGGGTCGACCGTCAGGGCGTCCTCGTCGGAATCGTAGTAGGGATTGTAGATCTCAAAGGTGGCGCGGCTGGTGGAGGAGATGCGGGGGGCGCCGATGAAGTCGAAAAGGAAGGCGTCCTGGTCGGCAAAGTAGTCGGCGTAATCCTGGTCGTCCCACTTGGTGGTCATCTTTGGGAAGAGCTTTTTGGCGTCGTCGTCGCTCTCAAAGGCGAGCCGCGCGAGCGTCCGGTTCTCGTCCTCCCAGGTGATCTCGTTATCCTCGTTCTTGTTCGGCTCGAGGACCACGCCGCCGTCGCCCGCCATATAATCCTGGTCGGCGTTCTCGGTCGTGTTGCCCATGAAGAATTTGAACTTGATGGAGAACTTCTGGCCCTCGGCGTACTCCTGGCCGCCGATCGTCACCTTCTCCTTGGCCGTGAAGGTCACCTCGGGGGTGAGCTTGTATTCGTTGTCGGTGATGTCCTGCTTGAGCTCGATCTTCACCGCGACCCAGCGGCCCTTGATCCGGCCGCCCGTGCCGAAGTTCTTTTCGGTCACGCTGACCTTCTGGATCATCTTCGAGTTGTCGTCGCCCTTGTCGGTCTTGACCTTGAAGAAATCCTTGTCGGTGAGCTTGCTGACCGCCGCCTCTTCGATCGGAAAGTAGACGGTGGTGTCCGGCGCGATCACATCGGCGGCGGAATAGACGGCGCCGTCCCCGTCGCAGAGGTCGCTCTCCACCACGAGGCCGATGTTCGGGTAGGGGATCGCGTCGCCCGTCGCCGCGGCGGCGGCCACGCCGAGCGGGAGCGCGCACGCGAGCGCAAGGAGCAAAGCCAGTACTTTTTTCATTGTGAAATCCTCCTTCATCTTACCTGTTGGGGAATGTCCTTCCAACATTTCCTTGCCCAGTATACCCCGGCCCGGGAGAAAAACTGCGCGAAAGAGGGCGACGAACCGCCCCGGATTCCCCCATCCCTCCGCGCCGCTTATAACCGATCCGGTTTGCTCGATATGAAAAATCGGTATTTTTCATAGAATAAATACCGTGATAGTATCAATATAGTTCATATTCACCATAAATCAGTTCATTTTGAAAAGGAGAAGGGTCTATGGAACGCACCGCTGTCAAACAGGAAATGAAAGAAATGCTTTGCGATTTCACCTCGATCATCGGCGTGTCGGGCGAGGAGCAGGACGTCGTCCGGGCGATGGCCGCCCGCCTCAAGCCCTATGCCGACGAGGTGAAGGTGAGCACGCTGGGCAACCTCACCGCCGTCAAACGGGGCAGCCGCCCCGGCCCCACCGTCCTGATCGCCTCCCACTCGGACGAGATCGGCTTCTGCGTCAAATACATCTACGAGGACGGCTTTCTCGCCTTCGACAAGATCGGCGGTGTGCCCGAAAACCTGATGGTCGGCCGTAAGGTGTGGATCGGCAGGAACCGGGTACCCGGCGTGATCGGCGCGAAGCCCGGCCACCTCATGACCCCCGAGGAGGCCCGCACCGTGCGCGGCGCGAAGGACCTCTACATCGACGTGGCCTGCTCCTCCGCCGGCGAGGTCCGGGCGCTGGGGATCCGGGAGGGCGACCGCGCCGTCTTCGCGGACACCGTCTCCGAGATGGCCAACCCCGACTTTCTCTGCGGGCGCGCGATGGATAACCGCGCCGGCTGCACCGTGGTGTGCGAGCTGATGAAGCTCTGCGCGGACGGCGATTTCGCAGGCACCCTCGTGGTCGGCGCCACCTGCCGTGAGGAGGTCGGCATGGTGGGGGCGCGCGCGCTCGGCCACGCCGTGCATCCCGATTATGTCATCGCCGTCGACACCGTCCCCGCGGGCGACACCCCCGACCAACCCCGCCGCGGCCTGCTCCCCATCTCGATCGGAAAGGGGCCGGCCGTGCTGCTCGCGGACGGCTGCGACTGCTCCCACCAGTACGGCGTCTTCAGCAGCGTGCATCCCGCAATCCGCAGGGCGATCGAAAACCAGTCGGCGGCGCAGGGCCTGCCGGTGCAGTGGCTCTCGCTGGTCGGCTTCCTCTCCACCACCGACGCCGCCGAGTATGCCTACGCCGGGGACGGCATCCCGCAGGCCTCCTTCACGATCCCGCGCCGCTACTCCCACTCGCCGGTCGAGCTGCTGAACGTGAACGACCTGGTCGATATGGCCTGCCTGCTTCAGGGGATCGTCGAAAAAGAGAACGAGACGATCAACCTCGACTTCCTCGCCGACTGACGGCCGGCCGGAACGCACAACCGAACGCTGACAAAGGGGTGAATGTTTTGAGTAAACCGAATTCCGCCGCCGAAGCCAAGGACAGCCTGCTCATCCGCATGGGCAATTCCTTCACGCGGGTTTCCCAGAAGTACATGCCCGATCCCACCATCTTCGCCATCGCGCTTACCATCCTCGCCTTCCTGCTGGCCATGGTCATGAAGCGCCTCTCCCCCGCCGCCGTGCTGGGCAACTGGTACGCCGGGCTGTGGGAACTGCTGACCTTCGCCATGCAGATGGCCATCTGCATCATCGGCGGCGCGGTGGTGGCCGACGCGCCGGTGGCCAAGCGCGCCATCAACCGGGTCGCCTCCCTGCCCCAAAACGGCCCGCAGGCGGCCTTCCTCGTGGCCGCCGTCACCATCCTGCTCTCCTATGTGCAGTTCGGCCTCTCGCTCGCGGGCGGCGCGCTGCTCGCCAAGAGCATCGCGCGCAACTTCCGCCGCCGCGGCGTCCCCTGCGAATACGGCCTGCTGGTCGCCTGCGCCTACCTCGGGCAGATGACCTGGTGCGTCGGCTTCTCCAACTCGGTGGGCCTTTCGATTGCGACGCCCGGACACTTCCTTGAGTCGGAGATCGGCCTCATCCCGCTCAACAGCTACATCTTCAACCCGATGAACCTCTTCCTGGCGGCGGGCTTCATCGTCCTGCTGCCCCTCTTCGCCTACCTGCTCCACCCCAAGGGGGACAACGTCCGCCCCATCCCCGACTACGCGCTGCGGGTCGTGGAGGAGCCCGCCGGGGAAATCCTCTCCGAAAAGGCCGAAAAAAAGAACGCGTCGGTGGGCGAGCTGCTCAACAACAGTCATGCCTTCTGCTGGATCATCGGCGGCATGGGCATCCTCTACGTCGTCTGCGCGTTCGTCACCAAGGGCTTCGCGGCGTTCGACCTCAACCTCCTCAACGCCATCCTGATCTTCGGCGGCCTGCTGCTCCACGGCACCGTCGCAAACTACGTGTCCGCCTTCGCGCGCTCCACCTCGAGCGCCTCGGGCATCATCTTCCAGTTCCCGCTCTACGCCGGGATCATGGGCATCATCAAGTATTCCGGCCTCGTATCGATTCTGGCGGGCGCGATCGCCTCAATCAGCACCCCCTTCACCTTCTATTTCTGGACCTTCCTGAGCGCCTCGATCGTTAACATGTTCGTCCCGTCGGGCGGCGGCCAGTGGGCCGTGCAGGGTCCCATCGCCGTCGAGTCGGTCCGCATGATCGCGGGCGGCAATGTGCTCAAGGCCTGCCAGGCGGTGGCCTACGGCAACTCGTGGACCAACATGTGCCAGCCCTTCTGGGCGCTCGCGCTGCTCGGCTTCACCGGGCTCAAGGCCAAGGACATCATGGGGTACAGCACCGCCATCATGCTGGGCGCCGGGCTGCTCTTCACCGCGGCCGTGTTCTTCTTCCCTGTCTGAACAAAAGCCAAAAAAGCCGCCCCCATGCAGGCGCATGGGGGCGGCTTCCTTTTTCTGGCTGGCGATTTGAAAGGAGGGGTGGTAAGATGAAAGAAAGCGCCTTCAACCGGCGAAGAGGGGGACTCTGCATGGATATACTCCGGCTCCGATACTTCCGGGCCGTGGCCCAGACCGAAAACATCTCCCAAGCGGCGGAAAAGCTGCTCATCTCCCAGCCGGCCCTGAGCAAGGCCATCTCCCTGCTCGAGGACGAGGTGGGGGTGGCCCTGTTCCAGCGGTCCGGGCGCCGCATCGCGCTCAACGAATACGGACACGCGTTTCTCAAATACGCCGAGCTCGCGATCGACGCAGTCGACCGCGGCGTCAGCGCGGTCCGCGAGATTGAGAACCCTTCGACCGCGCCCATCCGCCTGCAGACGAACATCACCGGCGAACTCTACCTGATCGAGCTGATCCGGAGCTTCCGCCGCGCACACCCCGGCGCCACCTTCGAGGTCATCAAAAACTACACCAAATCCAAGTTCCTCTACGACTGCGACCTCTATATCCACGCGGTCAACATCCCGCTCAACAAGTGCGCCTCCCTCCCCCTCTTCACCGAGGAGCTGGTGCTGGGGGTTCCTGCCGGGCATCCTCTGGCCGCTTACGACCACATTCCGCTGCGCATGGCGCGAAACGAGGAGTTCATCGGGCTCATCCGCTCCACGAGCTGGACCGAGGAGACCAACGGCTTCTGCTTCCAGGCGGGCTTCAAGCCGAACGTCGTCTATACCTGCGACGGCACCGAAATGGTCGCCAAGCTTATCGCAGCGGGCGAGGGGGTCGGCTTCCTGGCTGCCCAGAGCTGGGGGGCGTTTCCCGAAGGGGTGAAGCTGCTCCACCTCGACGATCCGCTCTGCTCCCGCTCCTACAACCTCTCCTGGCAGATCGACAAGCCGTTCACCCCGCTGGCCGAGCAGTTCAGGGAGCACATCCTCGCCTATTTCAAGGCGCGGAAGGCGCCGCCCCGCCAGCCGCGGTAACGCAGGAAACAAACGCGAAAAAAGACCGTGGACAGGCTTGTCCACGGTCTTTTCTTGGAGCTGATAATCAGATTCGAACTGATGACCTCATCCTTACCAAGGATGTGCTCTGCCGACTGAGCTATATCAGCATGTACAGGCTGCCCGCCTGCGGAAAAGTGGCAGGGGCAGAAGGATTCGAACCCTCGGCACGTGGTTTTGGAGACCACTGCTCTACCAGCTGAGCTATACCCCTATATTGCCCACCCGAATGTATTCCCATACACGGGAAATCCTTGATCCCTGTGGTGGGCCATCAGGGACTCGAACCCCGGACCAACCGGTTATGAGCCGGTGGCTCTGACCAACTGAGCTAATGGCCCGTAAAAAGAAGATGTACCGCTACCGCTCTGGTAGCGGTACCATTTGTTGGCTCCCCCTGTCTGGCTCGAACAGACGACCCTGCGGTTAACAGCCGCATGCTCTACCGACTGAGCTAAGGAGGAATATGAAGAATTTGAGATGCCAGCGTACAAAACAATTGTACGCTGGCAGGAGCTGGCATAGACCTATCTTCCCGGGAAGTCACCCTCCAAGTATTGTCGGCACCGCTGAGCTTAACTTCTGTGTTCGGGATGGGAACAGGTGGGACCTCAGCGTCATATACACCAGCCATACGGCTCGCTGCCCGGCTTCGCCGGAGCGCCGCTTCGCGGCGACGCTCGCTCAAAGGGCTTGCCAGCCCTTTGGATCCTGGCTTGTGTCGTCTTACGACGACCCGGTCCTCCAAGCCTTCGGACCGGATTCTGAATAAGGAATGCCCTCGGCACAGCTCTATCTCAAGCGCTCTCGCGCTTTAGATCTTTGGTGACCCGTGCGGGAATCGAACCCGCGTTACCGGCGTGAGAGGCCGGTGTCTTAACCGCTTGACCAACGGGCCATAGACGGCCTGCTCGGCCTTGCGAGGCCGAAGCGTCCTTCGGACGACGGCCGTTCAAAGAGGGTTACATACCCCCTTTGGATCCCCCGTGGGGTGTCGTCTTCGACGACCCGGTCCTCCAAGCCTTCGGACCGGATTCCGAACAAGGTGCGCCTTCGGCGCAGAACAAAATCTATCGAACCGGGCATCCTTCTTATGGACGCTCCTTGTTATCTTTGGTGCGCCATCAGGGACTCGAACCCGGGACCCGCTGATTAAGAGTCAGCTGCT